>CAYTKR010000189.1:0-8339 GCA_964438295.1 uncultured Anaerolineales bacterium | reverse complement strand
CTTTCGGAATTTCTATCTCTACTGAGTGTCCTCACGCAAATAGGCATCAATAGCTTCAAATCCCCCGTCATTGAAGATCATGATGGCGTTCTGTACAGTATCCTCAGGGATATTTAGATGCGCGGCAATGGCCGAATTATTCCACCCTGCTTGAGAAAGGGATATGATCTGCACCCGCAGATACCGGCGCAAGTCGTCTTCGGGCTGCCACTCTTCCAGGATAAGCTGTTCTTTTTCGGTCAGGGGGCGAACACGCACAGACTGCTTGCTAATATATTGGAAGAAGAAGGCCTCATCCGTGCCGACTCTTTGGATCACTTTTTCGCGCCTGTTAGCCTTACTGCTTTCGGATACCGTTTCAAATTCTGGTGCAGCAAAGCGATAATTCTGGATCGAGCGCGAAATTTCTACAATGCTGGGGAAAAAGCCGACGATCAAAATCATCCCGATGAGTATTTTTATGATTTTCAACCTGGGTCTAAATTCAATACCTGTCCCCATAACCGCATTGCCTGCAAAGGCCCATAAGACGAACAAGGATGGTATTGAGGCGCGCATCACTAGATCGTTGAGAACACCCATTTTGTATAGCGGCAAGAGTATCAGTGTGAGCAAGCTCACCAGAAATACGGCGATCTGAATGGGGGATATATCGAAGCGTTGTTTCAAGGAGAGCATTCTCTCGGACAGCGAAAACACTGAGCGTTTCCTCGTCCCGGGTTGGTCAGTGGAACTTAAGAACCACAGATACACCAATATTCCCAGCGCCAGGAAAAGAAACTCGAGCATCCAGAATGCCGCAATGGTCTGGAAGAGATATGTCCGATCTTCAACCAAATTCCAAATAAACCCATGGTCGAATGAGTATTGATTGGATGCCAGATATAACACATGGACACCCCCAACCCAAAGAGCGGAAACATTGAAAATGATCGATTTGCGATTGAATATGTGTCCTAAATTCTGAGAGGAAAAATAAACCACGGGAATTAGCAATAAAAATATCGTTAATCCGATCACGCCAAACGGAGTCCAAATCACTCCTGCGGCCAAGGCCATCCCCAAATACTTTAGATTTCTCGGTTCGAATAAATAGTTCACCAACATCCCTGTGAGCAGCCAGGCGGCAATGGTGTGTTGCGGGACCCAATACATGAGCGTGGTTTGAGATGAGAATTGGAAGATCTCTGGCCAGAATTCAATGTGCTCGGTGAGAGTGAAGGCATTACCTTGAATTACGAAAGCCCCCAAGATATCCAAACCCCCGGCGAAACAGAATATCAAAGCCAAACCCACCAATTTGACCGCTTTCTTCTGCAATCGTACGGCGCTGGTTTTTATGAACCAAGCAAACGCGAGCAAAATCCCAATCAATGTCCACAAAAAGGAGAAGACATTGGCAGCCACCCAACCAAATAGTTTCCCGACAACTGCCGGAGGCAGATAATAGCCAACGTAATAGACGATCTTCCGAGAAGCGCCATCTACAAAGGCAGTCAGAGGCCAGCTTTTGGCAATCAAATCCTTGAGCAAAGCATTGGAAGCATCATAATCTGAGTTCTGGAAGCCGGCGCCCCCCACGCCAGAGAACATCAACCAGACCAAAATGATTGCAAGCGCACACACAATCCATAAATAAGATTGGTTTGACGACTCAAGGCCAAACACATTCCCCCCAGTCAACCGAAAGGTTCTTACAGCGACATATATATCTCGGATGACGAAAATGAGGAATACAACCAGGATCAATATCGTTATGGCAGAAAGTGGAAATCGCAGCCAGCCATAAACGAATCCAATCACGGGCAGGATCAGATAGAGTGAGGTTACTGCTGCTAGGAGTTGCTGATCTTGTGCGGGAGACTCATCTAGCCAAGCTGTGAATGCCAAAATGAGATTGTTGCAAACCAGAGCCCACAACCCGAGATATGCTACAGCAATTCCAAACCCAAAACCACGGGTTCCAAAAAATGGGAATTGTGATAAACCGAGCCATACAAGCGCTACAGTTGCTCCAGTTCCCAATACCAACACAACTGCTTTCACAGTTCCCTTGTTCAACAACGTGTTGAGTTTGTCTAAAGTAACCCGCCAAAGTGGTCGGTAAGCGATCAGCAAAATACCAATCAACAATACAACCCCCAACAACCCTACAGACAAATAGAAAACTTCGCCAATCTTGACGGGAGTTAGCGCGAGATATTTCAGCATCGATCCCAGCATGATGGATGAACCTAAGGTAATCATGCCTAAAGAAGCGAAAACAATTCTATTGGTTTCTGATTTTTGTTGATTCATCTACAAAGGTAACCTAAATATCTGCCAGCGTTTGTAGATTTCAGCCCCCATATGTTCGGCCAGAATAATGGTGTTCGGGTTATCGATGCTTGTGATCGACAGATCTGCCCAGGAATATCCCTTGGCCATAGCTCGTTTGACCAACTCATCGAAAAGTAAAATTCCTACTCCAGTATTCCAAAATTCAGGCAAAACCAGGATTGATTTGATCGTCAAGGTGCGGATCGTTTGGGTCTTAATCCGCCACATCAATTGCAGGTAATTCCACGGGGAACGCAACCCATCGACATGGATGAAGACCTCGTTAAGATCTGGCAGGCCTGGCAAGAAACCCACAGTCTCCCCGCGCACATCCGCGAACAAGATCAACTCAGGGTCAGCGATTTGCCTGAAGGGCGCGACCATCGCAGTAACCGAGGCGCGCGTCCTGCCTATATGATCTGAGAGATGGGCTAATGAAAGATTCAATAAACGATGCAAGCAATCGATCTCATCATCCCAACGATCGAAATCAGCTTCACGGATTGTGATCCAATCTTTCTGGCGGATGCGGTCAGCGACCCGAGCCATGCGCTGGATTTGAGCGGTTTGATCTAGTGCCGCACCCAATGCGACATTTTGCGGCCGTGCTTCTGTGAAACCATAATCTTTCATGAAATCCAAGTAATACTCGGGAGTATGGCCGCACAATAATGCTGGCGGACGAGAGCGCCCCTCAATCAAGACACCATAACTATCTTCGTAATCCAAGTTCCAGGGACCATAAAGGGTGTCCAATCCGTGCGTTCGACCCCAATCTGAGGCGCACTCGACCAAAGCTCGAAATACCTCAAAATCCTTAATATATTCAAAAAAGCCAAATACGCATTCATTAGTTCCACGGTTTTGATTCGCCACTGGATCTTCTGCTGCGCAGATGGTACCCACTGGCTCTGCCCCGCGCCAGGCGATGAAGAATTCAGCCTGGCCATGTTCCAGAAAGGCGCCCCGATTGGGATCGATAACCTTCCGCCGCTCTGGAAGTAAAGGTGGCACCCACAGGGGGTCATTTTGATATATTTTCCAGGGAAAGGTAAGGAAGAATTGTCTCTCCTTCCCTGAGCGAACTGGGCGGACTTCGATTTTAGACATCGGTTTAATTTTTCTGGTATCCAACTCTAGGTCTCTGGGAAACGCCGTGAGACAATCCAGATTTAGGGGGGTTCCCCCGGCAATTCCTAGAGACCTGATTTCCTTCGACGGGCGGCCAGCTTTTCAACAATCTCGGCAAATTGAACCCTATCGAGGGGGTATTTAAATGCAAAAGCAATCCCAATCGTCAGCAATACTGCTGGGATCGGTCCAATGGCAACTCGAATTCCCAAAAGAGCGTTGGGAGCCTGTTGCGTCACATTCGGTTGGTAGCCTGTTGCTTCGAGCATCAATAAAACAATCGGCAATGCGATTGAGGTGGCCACTTTCTTCGTCAGTGTGGTCAGACTGTAGAACATACCTTCATGGCGCTCCCCAGTCTGATATTCATCCCACTCGATGGCATCTGGCAAGATCGCCCAAGGGAGCACATGCGCTGCCGCCACCCCCACACCAGCCAAAGCACAAAGCGTCAGGATCACACCTAAACTGGTGGTCGGACTAAGTGTAATCAACGCCAACTGAACAACCGCCCAAAAGGCGATCCCCACGATATAGGCCCAGCGTTTACTCCATTTCCTTGAGACCCAATCCCAAATCGGCAAAGCAAAGATAGCGATCACAAAAATAGTCGCCATGATGACGTCGTTGTAAGCTTCACGCTGGACGACATATTTGATGAAGAACAACAATGACGATTGCAAAATATCCACCGCGATCCAGGTTGCCAGGAAGATCGCTAAGCCAAACAAGAAAGGCCTATTCTTGATAGCCGCTGAGATGGATTGTCGCAAAGTTGGTTTTTCCTGCTCCATATAATCCTGGCGCTCTCTCGTGCCAAAGAACACCAACAGCATTGGTAATGCGGAGACAATGCCGAAAATGACCCCCATGGTCACCACGCGGGGGGCATTCTCTGGCGTGAAGCTGCCGACGATCATCAAGGGGATTATGAAGGCTACCAAACTCCCTAAGATCGAGAAGAACATGCGGTAGGATGTCAACGAAGTTCGTTCATCATAATCCGATGTCAATTCAGGAGTTAGCGCAAAATATGGCATATAAAGGAGCGTGTTGGCAGCTTCGAACAAGATATAGGCCACCGCATAATAAGCCGCAAGAGCGATCATGCCATCCCAAGGAGGGCGCCACCATAGCATGGTGAACGTTACGGCCAGGGGGAGCGTGCCAAACAACAGGAATGGCCGGCGGCGACCCCAACGTGTGCGGGTTCGATCGGAGAGATAACCAAAGATGGGATCATTGATGTAGTCCCATGTCCTGCCGATAAAGATCGCCGCGGCTGCGATCCCTGGCCGGATTCCAACAACATCAGTAAGGAAGATAGCAAAATATGCCCCCAAGATGGTGGTCGACAAGCTGAAGCCAATATCCCCCACACCGTACATCAATTTTTCACGCCGAGAGAGTTTAGTCGTCATGATGGTCGCTCCTGCAACAACGCTTTGTCATACAAGTACACAAAGAAAGGGTCCCAAAAGGGGGGATGTGGGGTGCTACGCACACCCCTTGTGGGATAGATACTTATCCTAACCCCACCAGCTTGAGCACGGCGCGCTAATCGTCTTCTTTGTACTTGCCGGTCAGATCAAAGCCGCAGCGCTCGAATTGCCGGAGCAAATTGGGAGGGAATAGATTTTGGCCCCACTTACGGCAAATGTGTTCTGTCCAGCTATAATCTTCATACGTGAAGGTCTCTTCTCGATCGCCCTTTAGAGAGATCATAGCCTTCAATTTGATGTAGTAATCTTGCGCCCTATAACCTTCATCCATCTCCTCCATAGACTGTTGAACAAGGTCATCGTCCAATTGAGGATACTCGTCTTCAAAGAGCATAAACTCCATAGGGTAGCGCGGACGAGGAGGCGGATCATTGGCAGGATACCCGATGGTCAATCCAACCATGGGGAAAACGCGTGGGGGAAGTTTGAAATCTTTGATAATCTCCTCAGAATGGAAAGGGATACCACCCAAAAAGCAACTCCCCATCTCCAGGCTCTCGGCGGCGATGACCATGTTCTCGGCCATCAGAGCGGCATCTTGCATACCTAATAGTATCAGCAGCATATCATCGCCGATCATGGTCCAACCGCGGCGTGCCATGATGCGTTCCCACTTAAATGAATCCACACAAACGATGAAAAACAAGGGTGCTTTGAACGGGTTATTCTCGGCACCTCGCTTGAGTAATAGACTCCCCAGCTGTGAGGCGAAAGGTGCTTGCTGGCCTGCCCGGACGATGGTCTCGATCACGTCATCGGAAGGCATTTCATCCGTGTACTTGCGGATGGATTTTCGGTTGAGCATGGTTTCAACGATGGGGTTGTCGATCATGGTTTTCTCCTGAACGATAAATACGCCAAAACAATTGTATACCAAAAATGCGGGAATGTTTGTTTTCTCACAAAGGACGATAGGAATTCCAGGGCTGATCGCTCAGGTTTAGGAGTGATGGGGTGTATAACGCCCCTAAATCTAGGAACTACCACCACGATTCCCAGAAATCCCCAACAAATTTGCCGGCATTGAAGATCAGGCCAGCCTAAAGTAGAACAAAATGTATTACCACCCCCATCAGTATCCCAATCCCCAGCCCAGCAGCCACATCAGAAAGATAATGCACCCCCATGGCAACGCGGGCGATGGCGACTAAGGGAGCCCAGATGACCAGGGCAATCGCAAACCAGATTGGGCCAAGAGCGATGGCCATGGTTGCCAGCATGAATGCTCGTGTAGCATGTCCTGAGGGGAAAGAGTGCGGGTCCGTTGTGCGATAGATATCCCCCCAATCCCCCTCGGGGCGCTGACGCCGGATGGCGAACTTCAATACCAACACAATCACAGCGGTAACAATAATTGCAATGATCAAGATCGTTGCCCGCCAGGCCCAGGTTGGTGTACCCCGCCACCATACCAGAGCTAGCACTGCAAGACAGAACCATGAATCTCCCGAATGTGCGAAAAAGGCTGCTACAGAGCGTAACAATCCAGGCGATTCAGCCACCCGCATCTTCTCAGAAATGCGGGCGTCGAAGTCCAATAAACTATTCAGGTTCATCTAGCTGCCTGGGCCTCCAGGTCTGCGATCAGGATTTCAAGCTGATGGGGTTTATCGATATCCATGGCTGGTTCTGCATATTCCCATACGATCGGCCTGCCGGTAATGTTGAGTCGCTTGGTTACACGCTCCACTGCCCCTTCCAGGGATAAGCGCCCCATGAGAAGTAAGATCAAGGTCAATATCCCGATCGAAGCAGCTTGTTTGAGAGGACTTTTGCGTTTGCCAATCAGCTCTTCCCACATAGCCAGGTGCTCAGGATCTGTGACCATGGTTTTGTGTGCGATATGGATATCTGCGCCACAGACATGCATGTCCGCCAATTTTGTGAAGGTGCGATTAGACTCGGGGTAACGAGCTTCCATGACCTCGCGTGTGACGATGCCATAATAGATATCATGTTGGGTTTGCATGGCTGTGTCGATCAGCCAATCTACCATTTCCCCATTGATCCCTGGGATATCGGATGACACTGTTAATACATATTCTGACTGGGGATTATGATCCAAAACGTTATAAATGCCAGCAACAATATTATCAAGCATCCCACCTTGGTTGGGGACATAGTACAGCGGCTTATCGCTTGAAACTTCACAGTCCTCTGGCAACCCAATGATGGTTATGCTATCCACTCTCTCTGCTTCGTCGAGTGCATCCAACACCCACTGGACCATAGGCTTTTTGGCGATCTCCAGCATGGCTTTAGCAATGCCTTGGGTATATTGGTACAGGGGTTGATCCGGCTTGGGGATACCACCAGCCATTACGATGGCGTCCATATTAGTTCAACTCCTGAATCTGGGGCTCGAAGTTGAGTTGATCAAGCAGGTCAGCATATTCTTCCCAGGTTAGAGGGCGCTCTTTGCCAGAGATAGCGACCAGGGCGGCCTCCATCATATTGGTACCAAAGGAGCGACCATCCAGCACAGGCGTGGTCGTGACCAGATATTTCACACCCAAGCTCCTAAAGAGTTCGACATCCTCAAGAGTTGTTGTGTTGGTCACAATTACCTTACCATTCATATCATCGGGCATATGCTTTTTGACATAATGACAATCTCCAGCAACGACAGTGGCCCATCGGTAGATATTCTCATATTTAGGAACGCGTTCATCTTGCTTCTCACCGGTGGGATAGAGCATTTCGAAGGGAAAGAAACGCGTCACGATGGGGATCAATAATTTTGCTAGTAGCCGCAGACCACCCAACGTCTTAATTTTGAGGGGGATATCCAGGGCGAACATCAAATCGCCGAAGACAGTTTCATACCCCGCCTCAACAAAGGATTTGGACAATCCCCAGCGATCAACGCCCAGCGTGATGAAAACCTTACGGCCATGTTCTTCAAGATAGCCGCCAATCTTATCATCCAAAAAACCTGGGGCTTTATTTTCTAGAGTGTTCTTCAAACCACCGCCATCCACAATAGGCGTCTTCTCGACAAATCGCACCATCGGTTTTACAGAATGGAAGGGGTAGAACTTGCCATCTACAAGCGCGCCCAGGTCAGCGCCGCCGACTCCAAAAGCATCTACTGTCCCGTCAAGCTCTTTGTAGAGTTGAGCGGCTTTCTCCATATCGCCATCAGTGCCGATGCGTTCAATACTGATCTGTTCCCCTAGCAGTTCAACTTCCACAGCCTTATCGCGTTTAGACGAGCCAATGCTCACGCTCACTGCTCTCTTCATGATAATTCCTCCTCGAATAAATGATAAATAATCACAAAAACGCTGTTAATCAGTATACACCGTTTTTGGGGATGAAACCAGCCTGCTACCATTGGCGCAACTTGACAACCCCTATGCCATTTGCTACAATTCCCAAAATTTA
>CAYTKR010000188.1:0-8382 GCA_964438295.1 uncultured Anaerolineales bacterium | reverse complement strand
GAATTTACCTGCGTTCGAAGCTCTGGCAGGCCAATTGGCAATTGCCATTCTCAATGCCAATTTGATAGCCCAGGTGGGACGGGCACAACAGGATTTGGCGCAACAGGCCAGTCGTCTTTCTTACAAAGGTTGGCATGAATACCTGGATGCTGTCGAAACCCCGGAGCGATTTGGATTTACTTACGACCAGGAACAGTTGTTGAAATTGAACGAGCCCCTTGACCTGACTGCAAGCAAGAATACGCTTACTGCTCCAATCGAAGTTTTAGGTCAAAAGGTGGGTGTCTTTCAATTGCAAAATGAAAACGAATGGTCGTCAGACGATGTGGAGCTGGTTGAAAGTGTCTCCCACCAACTCTCGCAGCAAATAGAAAACCTGCGCCTGCTCTCGCGCTCTGAACGCTATCGCCAGGAAGCCCAAGAAGCTGTACAACGCTTGACGCGCCAGGGGTGGCGCGATATGCAGGCCCAGTCTGTCCCTGGGTATCTGTACGATGGTCGACAAGTAACACCAATTCCCTCTGATGGCAATGCTTCCCAGAAGCAGATCACCTTCGATATTAAGGTGCGAGATGAAGCGATCGGTCAACTGGGTGTTGTTGGCGAAGAGATGTTATCTGAACAAGACCAGACATTGATCGCTGAGATCAACCAACAACTGAGCACCCAAATTGAAAATATTCGTCTACTAAATGTCACGGAGCTTAGCCGACAACAGCTCGATAAACGCGCTACAGAGTTAGAGACAGTAGCCAAATTGAGTACCGCCGCAGCAACCATATTGGACCCTCAGTCATTGCTGCAATCGGTTGTAGAATTAACTCAATCGAGCTTTAATTTGAATTTTGTATCCATCTTCCTGGTTGCGGAGGATAACGCGACCTTAGTGTTTAGCGCTGGTCCTGGAACGATCGGTCAGCAAATGGTAGAAGACGAAATCACGATTAAGTTAGGACAAAAGAAATCGCTTGTTGCCAAAGCAGCTCGCTTGCGAGAGGTTGTCATCACAAATGATGCTTCCAGCGACCCTGAATTTATGAACCATCCAATGCTGCCAGAAGCATTGAGCGAATTAGCGCTGCCGATGATCGTCGCTGACAAACTGATCGGTATATTTGATGTTCAGGCAGATATTGCCAATCGCTTCACAGAAGACGACAAACGAACATTTAGTATGCTGGCTTCCCAGACCGCGGTTGCCCTGCGAAATGCCCAATTATACGCAGAACAGATGGAGACAGTTCAGCGCTTGCGCGAGTTGGATGAGCTGAAGTCTTCCTTCCTTGCGAACATGAGCCATGAATTGCGAACCCCGCTAAACTCGATCATCGGTTTTACTCAGGTCATCATGGAGGGCTTAGATGGGCCTGTAACCGAAGATATGCATACCGATTTACAATCGATCCATGGTAGCGGACAGCACTTGCTTTCGTTGATTAATGATGTCCTAGATATGGCAAAGATCGAGGCTGGCAAGTTAGACCTAACCATCGATACTATTATGCTACCCGAAATGCTCGATAGCGTTTTTCAAGTTGTCAACCCACTGGCAGCTGAAAAATCATTGTACCTCGAAATTGAAAGCAAGATGGACGATGATTTAGAATTGATGGCTGACTCGGTTCGTCTGCGCCAGATTCTAATCAATCTGATTGGCAATGCGATCAAATTTACGAACGAGGGTGGCATAACGATTGGGGCAAAAACAATAAAGAATTCTATCCTAATCAGTGTAAGGGATACAGGAATTGGGATTCCACAGGAAAATCTCGTTTCGATTTTCGATGCCTTTAGCCAGGTAGATACATCTAGCACGCGCAAGGTTGGTGGCACCGGCTTAGGCCTGCCAATCAGCCGACGCCTTGTAGAGATGCATGGTGGGCGCATTTGGGCAGAGAGCAGCGGCATCCCCGGAGAAGGGTCCGTTTTTCGTATCGAGTTGCCACTAAAAACAGTGCAGCAACACATTGAAAGAAAAGTAAACCAATAAAAAGCATGGAAGAATGGAGCGAAGAAAATATTTTGCGCTTGGAGTAATAATGAAATGACATACACAATATTGTATATTGAAGATAACCCGGATAATATGCGACTGGTACAGAGAGCGCTCGGCGCGCGCGGTTATGACATTCAAGGTGCAGTCAATGGAATGGAAGGGCTTTCGATGGCCGAGGAGCTAAGCCCTGATGTCATCTTGCTTGATATTAACTTGCCGGATATCGATGGGTATGAAGTGGCACGGCGGCTCAGGAAGAGCGATGTTGGGGCCTTACATTACGTTCCCATAATTGCAATTACGGCCAATGCGCTCCGCGGGGATGCAGAAAAAGCCCTGGCAGCCGGTTGCGATGTATATATGTCCAAACCCATCAATGTGAGAGAATTGTGGGCCAGGGTCGAAGCTTTTATTCCAGAACAAGATAACTAAGCAATGACATATCTTCAATACCTACAATGCTATGACTGTGGAGAGCACTTCGATGCCTCCGTTGTTCAGACATTCTGCCCAGATTGTCAGGCGCCACTGCTGGCGCGCTATGATCTCGCTGCAGCGCGCGATCACCTAGACCGAGATGAGTTTCGCAAACGACCAGCAGGAATGTGGCGCTGGAAAGAGGTCTTACCTGTCCGTGAGACGGATAACATGATCTCTCTTGGAGAAGGAGATACGCCCCTGTTACCGCTTCACAATCTGGGGACGGATTTGGGTCTCTCCAATTTGTATGTCAAAGATGAGAGCCTCAACCCTACCGGTTCATTCAAGGCGCGCGGCCTGTCGGCTGCGGTTTCGAAGGCCAAAGAGTTGGGAATCACTAAAGTGATCATTCCTACTGCGGGGAACGCCGGGGGCGCAATGGCCGCTTATGCCGCGCGTGGCTCAATGAAGTCACACATCTTTATGCCCAAAGATACGCCTAAGGCCAATGTTGAAGAGAGCCGGATTGCCGGTGCAACAGTGATCTTGATCGATGGCTTGATCAGTGAGGCCGCGGGGATGGCCGGCGAGAAAGCCCGCGCAGAGGGTTGGTTCGATGTCTCCACCTTCAAAGAACCTTACCGTACCGAGGGCAAGAAGATCATGGGATATGAGCTGGCTGAAAATTTTGATTGGGAATTGCCGGATGTAATCATCTATCCCACAGGTGGCGGTACAGGCTTGGTTGGGATGTGGAAAGCCTTTAATGAGATGGAAGCCATGGGCTGGCTGGAAAACTCTCGGCGGCCGCGCATGGTTGCTGTTCAATCAGATGGTTGTGCCCCCGTGGTTAAGGCTTTCCAAGAAGGATTGGCTTTCTGCGATTTCTGGACCGATGCGCATACCCTAGCTTCGGGGTTGCGTGTACCTAAGAGTTTTGCCGATCAGATCATTTTAAACGATCTGCGAGAAAGCAATGGAAATGCAGTGGCCGTAAGTGATGAAAAAATCGTCAATGCTCAGAAGCGCTTGGCTTTCAAGGAGGGCATCTACGCAGCCCCGGAAGGGGCAGCAACGCTGGCTGCCTTAGAAACCCTGGTCGAACAGGGTTGGGTCGAGCCTGACGAGCGCATCGTGCTGTTCAATACGGGTACAGGACTGAAGTACATTCCCGATAATTCAAACTGAATTTTGGACTGTTACCGACAAGGAGGCATCCGGGTTGTGAAACAACCCGGATGCCTCCTTGTCTCTTAGACTGGGAATTCAATCAGGAACTTCGTGCCAGGGCTTTGTGTTACTTCGATGCTACCTTTGAGTTGCGCCACCAGGGTGGAAATAAGCTGTAATCCCAGCGATGCCCCATTTCTCAGGTCGACACCCATCGGAAGTCCAATGCCATTATCATAGACGCTCAGCCTGAGGTGCCCACTGGCTAGCTTTCTTATCTCAACCTCGATCAGGCCGCCCTGATGAGTTGGAAAGGCGTGTTTGATGGCGTTCGAGATCAATTCATTCAGGATCAACCCGCAAGTTATGGTTGTATCAATTTTTACGCTGATCGGTTCGATATCGAATCTCAGTTCGATACGCTTGCTTCCCACTGGTTGGCTATCGACCAGGAGATGTGATAATTCCTGGATATATGCATCTAAAGGTATGCTGCTCAGGTCGCTGGTCTGATACAACTTATCATGTACTAAGGCCATGGCCTGAATGCGATTGCGGCTTTCATTGAAGATATTCCTGAGTTCAGAATCATCCACTTCCATCATTTGTAGCAGAAGCAAACTGGAGACGACTTGTAAGTTGTTTCGAATACGGTGGTGGATTTCCTGGAACAAGATCTCTTTCTCAGTCAACGATGCCTCGATGGCTCCCTTTATCTTTTGCAGTTCAGTAATGTCGTGTAGCGCAACGATCACTCCACGAATGTCGCTAAGCTCTAGCTGAATAGGAGTACAAGAGATTTCATAAGATAGAATGATGCCATCCGGGTTAGGAATGGTGACAATTTTTGTTGTGGAGCTGATCTGGATAATCTCACTCCAGTTCATATGATACTGCGGGGGAGTAATTTGGGCGATATTCCTGCCTGTTGCCTTGGCGCGCGATAGCTGCAAAAAAGTGGACGCCTGTGAATTCAAATCCAAGACATTGTCTCGCGCATCAAGCACAATGATGATTTCTGCCATATGGTCAATGATGGTATCTCTGCGCATAGGCACAATTCCCCCAATCCGCAACCGTTGGTTGAGGGTGAAAATCAACAACACGCTCAACCCAGAAGCCAGCGGGGTAAGTTCAAGGCTGGGCAAAAACCCTAGATCTAGCAAATCGAAGAGAGTGCCTACGATTGGCAAGCTCGCACCCAACATCAAGAAAACCGTTTGGATCCGAAATGCTTTCATGTAACGTTTCAAAGTTTTCAAATAGGGCGCCATGCTAGCAATTACCAGGGAAAAAGCGAAAACCAAGAAGACCCAATAGCCCCAGCCTTTATCGGTGCTCAATTCCAAAAAAGGGTCTTCCTTTTGGAGATAGATCTCCGTCCAAAACAGGCCGTGATACTCATTGGTAAAAGCCAGTCCCAAAGTGACCAAAGGTGCAAAGATGATCAGCAAGCGTGGCAGAATCCGCTCTTTATGCTTTAGATATATATATGTTATCCCCGTCAGGTACCAAGAAACAGGCAGCATTACGATGCCGACATATTTTAGTTTCAGCAAGATGATCTTTAAATCCAGGTCACTGGTGCTGAGTTCTAAGGCATGTGTGAATAGCCAAATAGCACCCGAAAGCAAGATCAGGCCAGTGGGCTTGAGTGGTCTTTTGAATGGATGCCAGACTATCAACGCGAATGCCAACAAGATCACGGCTCCCACCAAGGGCTGAATCCAGCGATAGATGATCAATGAATTCATTTCGAAGCCTCTATCAACGGAAATCTGATCTCGATCTCTGTGCCAGCTTGACGTTGGATCATCAAGGTGCCTGCAATTTGGGAGACCAGCGCCCGGACCAGCTTGAGGCCTAAATTGCCGCCTCCTTGAAGATTGATATATTCTGGGATGCCGACCCCATCATCACGAATTGCTAACAGGCACTGGCTGTTTTCCTGGCGTTGAAGTATGACCGACACCCGTCCAGTTCGCCTTCCTGAAAAGGCATGCTTTTGGGCATTGGTCAACAGTTCATATGCAATCAGCGCGCAGGGTGTTGCTAGGTCTATCGAAAGATGGATGTCATCTAGTCGCGTATCGACATTCACATCCTTCAGGAACTCTTCGGAGTTTATCCAGAGCCTGTTCAGCATAGTCTCGATATACCCGGCGAAATTGATGTGTTGGAGTCCCTCTGTCTGGTAAAGTTGCTCGTGAACCAGGGCAATCACTTCGATGCGATCTTGACACTCTTGAAATGCGCTTCTCAAATCGAAATCTCTGATCATGGCCGATTGCAGGTTGAACATGCTGGAGATTACTTGCAGGTTGTTCTTAGCGCGATGGTGGATTTCTCTCAGCAGGGTTTCCTTTTCTCGGAGTGCGGCACTGATCTGTCCTTCAAGCGTCGCATGAGTGTTGATGTCTCTTATCACTAGCATGTAATTGATCGGGAGATTTTGCCAATTTAGCAGTTCTATGAATTTGAATTCACATGTGGTCTCTGCCCCATGGCGCTCGAGAACAATCCGATCTTCGAATTCAGATCCCTGCATGTTCTCGAATATCTTGGCATGAATATCCGGCCATGCTCCAGTGATGTCTTGGCCGATGAGTTCGATAAGGGGTTTCCCGACATATTTTTCTGCGCTGCTGTTCATGTCGATAATGCGACGTTTTTCGTTATCCAGTACAATGACCATATCCTCGATGTTTTCGAACAGCCTGGAACGCGATACCCGTACTAACTGTTGGCGACGGGCATTCTCCAATAAGTAGCCAGAAACGATTGCTGATAAGATGATTGCCAGGGGTACCGGGCTGAAATATCCGAAGGGGTTTGTTTTCCTAATTTGGATCAAGATGATGATGATGGGGACAATGATTCCTACGAGGATGAGTATGCCCCTGATACTGCTGGTCCTTCTGGTTCGCAGCAGCATGGAGACGATGTAGATCGATCCGACCAGTACAAGGCCAATACTGTAAGCCAGGAATATCCACATCCCAACTCCATATTTGGTGACCAGCGTCTGATAAGGGCCATACGGCTCCAAAATGATCTGGGTATGGATAAGGTTGTGCTTCCCATTAGTTAGAAATAAGATCGAAATGAGATGAGGGACGACACTTAAAAAGATCGCAATCCGCCAAGTTAACCATTGCCTTCCATTGAGATATTGGTTCATAGTTATATAGAAGGCGGTGCTTAGAAGGGAGATGCTCAGATAGCGGATAAGCAGCCAGATGAGTTTGGCTTCAGGAGTTGGACTTACTAGACCGCCAGCAATGCTCAATACCCACGCTGATCCTGAAATCAACGCAGATGCTAGCGATTGAGCGCCTGGGTACTTCTTTTCACTGCTCAAAATTCGGTATGCAGCTACGAGGGCAACCACACCACCCAGGGCATAAAAAATCAGTGGCCAAAACCATTTCCCCAATAAAGGCATTATAAACTCCGCCCCTCTATTATAAATGGTAATGTTGGCTCCTTACGAAACTGATATCTCTTTGTAACCTTTTGCGATTAAACTTAGACTAAAGAAATAAATGATCATAGGAATCGCCAGGATGGTCCCTGAAATTGACCCATACCTGTCCCAGGCTTTTTGAAAGCGAGAAGTGACCCGTGGGTAAAATACATGTGCGGCTGGTCCTAGGTTTTATTTCTTTGTGTTTGTTTCAGTTGGGATTGACAAGCTGTAAACCATTTGAGAATCAAATCATCAGTGGTAGGGTGATCCTGGCCGAGAGAGGTGATCCTGTTTCCGGCGCCCTGGTAACAGTCCGCGCCAGCGACTACCAAACCACTTCCGATAGTGAAGGGCTTTTCGAGCTCAACGTAACTGACCTCGCAGACGATGTAGAAGTAACGGCGTGGGCCCCGGGATTTTATATCGCGTATTCGCCAGCACAAATACCTACTAACGACGTTGTGTTGGAACTGCGACTCCATCACAGTGAAGACCATCCTGGATATCAATGGCTGGACCCCACGCCCAGCGACCAGGTCGACGCGGCCTGTGGGAACTGTCACCCTATGATCCTGCCTCAATGGCAGAATAACGCCCATGGCGGAGCAATCGACAACCCGCGTTTCTACAGCGTCTACAATGGCACGGACGCCTCGGGTGCGACTTCTGTCGCTCCGGGGTATCTGCTAGATTTCCCCGGCACAACCGGAAACTGCGCCACCTGTCATGCCCCCGGCGCGGCCGTGGACGCACCCTTTACTACGGATTTGAACGCTGTGCGGGGAGAGATCACCGCTGGAATCCACTGCGATTTCTGTCACAAAGTTGGCGGCACATACCAAAATCCTGCCAGCGATTTGCCGTATAACAACATGCCGGGTATCTTCTCGATGAAGGTCTTGCGCCCACCCGAGGGCGAGCAAATCTTCATCGGCCCATATCCAGATATCCATGACCCAGATACATATTTGCCTTTAATGGATGAGAGTGCTTTCTGCGCGCCATGCCACCAATTCTCATTTTGGGGCACAGAAATATACAATTCCTATGGTGAGTGGCTGGATAGCCCCTACAGTGATCCAGAAACCGGTCGCACCTGCCAGGATTGTCACATGCTGCCAAACGGAGATGAATTCTTTGCCTCACCCGAGAAAGGGGGGCTGGCGCACCCGCCAGAGACGATCCCCTCCCATTTGCAGGTGGGTATTACGGATGAAACCTTGATGCAGAACAGCGTCGAGATGCAGGTTAGCGCTGAGCGGCTTGGGGACGAGATCCATGTCCAGGTAACACTGACCAACACCGAGGTCGGCCATGACATTCCCAC
>CAYTKR010000187.1:0-8455 GCA_964438295.1 uncultured Anaerolineales bacterium | reverse complement strand
TCCTTGATAAGTCCAGTTTGGGTGTTGGTGATCTTGTCATTGCCACCGTTCCCAGAGACATCTTCATTTACAGTTCCAGAGTTGGTGATTGTATCTTCTCCGCTGGTCCCACAGCCACATTCGCTATCGCCATAAATATATTCAACCGTACCACTGTTGGTGATGGTGTCGTTTCCGCTGTTATTGTTTCCAGACTGGCTATCGCCGATAATGGTGTCAACAGTACCGCTGTTGGTGATGATGTCATCTCCGCTGTTATTGTCTCCGTTGACACTATCACCTACGATGGTATGAACGGTTCCGGCGTTGTTGATAGAATCGTTACCGCTGTTGTTGTCGCCACTAGAACTATCCCCCGAAATTTCGCCGATGACAACCCCACCTGCTTCGACAGTGATGGTGTCATCGGCAGTGCCACCCGTGCTGTATTTGTCTCCAATAACTTCGAAGGTAGTTGCTCCACTTTCTACAGTAATATTATCGCTATTCTCATCACCCCTGACGCCATCGGCATCGAGGGCGTTGTTCCCATTGCCATCTCCTGAGTCGGTGGATGTGTCGCAGGTGATCGTGTCTGCATTTGCTGTGCCTTCAGGTGCACAATCTGCCAATGCAGGATTGGCTAGAAATAGAGGGAGAATTAACGCGATGGATAAAACGATTATTGCATAAAAACAAAGATGTAGTTTGCGCATAATTATGCTCTTGGGGTTATTCGTACCAAATTAGTCCAATTATAATGCTCGGATCAACGAAGTGCTATTAACGTTCTATAAGTTCTCCATTTACTTGACCCCCTCAGCTTGCCATGTTAAAATACATTCATACGATTAATCTGAGATATAGCACCCCTGCCACGCATCCGCATCCCAAAAGGGTCTACGCCTTTAGGATTGGAGCGCGGCGCGGGGGTCAAGCAGGTGAACAATGAGCTATTGGCGCAATCCATCAGAATTCTTTCAATACCTGGCCGATAACCTGAATTCACAGCCGGACGATGACCAGCTTCCTGCCATGAGCACCCTTAGCGCTGAGTTGGATATCAGTGTCGCGCGCTTGCGTGAGCAACTAGAAGTTGCCAAGGCTCTGGGCTTTGTGGATGTCAAGCCACGCACCGGCATCCGCCGATTACCCTATAGATTCCTGCCCGCCGTGTGGCAGTCACTGGCCTACGCCATCGAAGTCGACCGGACAAATTTCGATGCCTTTTCAACACTACGCAGGCATATCGAAATGTGTTTCTGGCATCAGGCTACTGAAGCCTTGACCACCGAGGACCACACTCATTTACGCAATTTGATGGCCGAAGCCTGGGCAAAAATGCGCGGCACTCCTATTCGAATCCCACACGAGGAGCACCGCGAATTCCACCTATCAATTTACAGACGGTTGAGCAATCCCTTCGTGCTGGGTATCCTGGAAGCTTATTGGGAGGCCTATGAAGCGGTGGGCTTGAACGTCTACGCAGATTATGATTACTTGAAAGAGGTTTGGAACTATCACCAACAAATGGTCGATGCGATCTGCGAGGGGGATCTCGATGCCGGGTATCGGGCTTTAGTTGATCACACCGACTTGCTATATCACCGTTTGGGCGCAGAATCACCCGAATGGTAATCAAAAAATCCCTGTTTGGGATGAAATAATCACGTCATGTGTCATTGCGAGGCCTGATTTAGGCCGAAGCAATCTCAATCTAAAAAACGAGAGATTGCTTTGAGTTCTACACTCGCAATGACAATTCATTTCAAGGAGATTTATGTCAACCGTAGAAACCAAAACCAAATCTGATCAGGTTCTGACGAGCGACCCTGTGGTGAACGATTTTTCCATCTCAGTCGCCACTGTCAATGGATCGGGCAGTCAGACATCCAACCTGACGCTGCTGCGGGCACTGTTCAAGATGGGGATCCCCGTATCTGGGAAGAACCTGTTCCCGTCGAATATCCAGGGGCTACCGACCTGGTACACCATCCGCATTAGCAAAGATGGCTATTTGGCACGCAGCGAGACCACCGAGATCATTGTGGCGATGAACGCTGCAACTTTCGCCAAAGATCAGGCCGAGTTGGTCCCCGGTGGAGTTTTCTTCTATGCAGACGATATCAAGCAGGCCATAACCCGTGATGACATCGTTGCCTATCCGATGCCCGTCAAGAAACTGACCCGCGAGTCCAATGCGCCAGCAGCATTGCGTACGTATGTCGCCAACATGGTGTATGTGGGCGTATTAGCGCAGATGGTAGGAATCGACACTAAAAATATTAAGGCCGCGCTAGATTTCCACTTCAAGGGTAAAGAAAAACCCATCGCTTTGAATTACGATGTAATTGTAAGCGCCGCTGATTGGGCAGCCGAAAACCTGACCAAGAGCGATCCTTATTCTGTCGAAGCGATGAATTCTACCGAAGGTTGTATCATGGCCAGTGGAAATACAGCCGGGGCCTTAGGGTCGATCTATGGTGGTGTGCAGTTTGTATCATGGTATCCGATCACCCCGGCTTCAAGCCTCGCTGAATCGTGCATCGAGTATTTACCTATGCTGCGCACGGACCCAGAGACGGGAAAAAATACCTATGCCGTCGTTCAAGCTGAAGATGAGCTGGCATCTATTGGGATGGCCGTTGGCGCGGGATGGGGGGGCTTGCGATCGCTGACCTCGACCTCGGGTCCTGGCATCAGCCTGATGACCGAGTATGCCAGCATGGCGTATTATGCTGAGACCCCGGTAGTGATCTGGAATGTCCAGCGTATGGGTCCCAGCACAGGTCTGCCAACGCGCACATCCCAGGGTGATATCAACCTATGCTATTACCTGGGACACGGCGATACCAAGCACATTGTGTTACTTCCTGGATCGGTCAACGAGTGTTTCGAGTTTGGCTGGCGAGCCTTTGACCTGGCTGAACGCCTGCAGACTCCGGTGTTTGTGTTGAGCGATCTAGATATGGGCATGAACCAGTGGATGACCGAGCCCTTTGAGTATCCCGATGAAGAAATCGATCGCGGCAAAGTTCTTTGGGAGGAGGATTTCGATGGTCTGGAGAATTGGGGCCGATATCTCGATATCGATGGCGATGGTATACCGTACCGCACCTTGCCTGGTAACCGCAATCCTCGCAGTGGATACTTCGCCCGAGGCACCGGACACGATGACTACGCTAATTACAGCGAAGACGCCGATGATTGGGTAAAAGGCATGGACCGCTTGCTGCTCAAGTTCGAGAATGCTCGCCCAATGATGCCCAAGCCGGATATTGTCAAACATACAGGTGTAGATATTGGTGTGATCGCATTTGGTTCCACCGATCCGGCGGTGCGCGAAGCTCTCGACTACCTGGATGAAAGCGGGCTTGCAATCGATTATCTACGCTTGCGGGCGTTGCCCATTGGGGATGAAGTGGCGGAGTTCATTCGGAATCATCAGCGAGTGTATGTGATCGAAATGAATCGAGATGGACAGTTGCATGCGATCCTATCTCTGGAAGTGCCTGAAAGTGCCGTTAATTTACAATCCCTCACGCACAATGATGGCTTGCCCCTCTCGGCAAGCTGGATCAAAGCTGCGATTTTGGATCAGGAGCGCAAATAAGATGGCGAAAGTAAACCTAGTTAATCTAACCAAGGCCGACTACCGCGGCGCACCTACAACCCTTTGCCAGGGCTGTGGCCATAACTCTATTAATAGCCAGATCATCACGGCCTGTTTCGAATTGAATATGCTCCCCGAGGATATCGTCAAATTCAGCGGGATTGGTTGTTCTAGCAAGTCGCCGACCTATTTCCTCGAGCGCTCCTTTGGCTTCAACGGCTTGCACGGGCGCATGCCCTCTCTGGCTACAGGCGCCCTCTTTTCAGATACCTCACTGACGGGCATTGCCATGAGTGGGGATGGCGATACGATCAGCATCGGAATGGGGCAATTCAAGCACGTTATGCGGCGTAATTTGCCAATGGTCTATATCGTGGCTAATAACGGAGTCTACGGTCTCACAAAAGGCCAGTTTTCCGCCACGGCAGAAGAGGGTCTGGCTCTCAAGGGACATGGGCAGAATCCCTATATGCCCATCGACATCGTCTGGGAGGCTGTAGTGGGACGGGCAACCTTTGTGGCCCGCTCCTTCGCTGGTGACCCCAAACAGGTACGCGAACTGCTCAAAGCGGCCCTTAGTCACCGCGGAATCGCGGTGCTGGATATCATCAGTCCATGTGTGACTTTCAACAACCAGGATGACGCTCACCACTCCTACGCCTGGGGGAAGAACCACGAGGTCGCCTTGCACGATCTTTCCTATGTGCCCCTGGCCGAGGATATCATGGTGGATTATGAGGCTGGTGAGTCCAAAGAGGTCGATATGCACGATGGCTCGCGCATCATGTTGCGAAAGTTAGAGTCCGATTACGACCCCACTGACCGCTCGACGATCCTGTGCATGTTGGAAGATGCCAACATGAAGCAAGAATTGATAACTGGTCTGATCTATATCGATACCGAGCAACAGTCCTTATTCGATCTGTACAACCTGCCGGATGAACCCCTCAACCGGCTGACACCCGATCGCATCCGCCCTCGACGCGAGACAATTGATAAAGTCAACGCCATGATGTTCTAACCTTAAAAGGATAGTGGCGACAAAGCCGCCACTATCCTTTTAAGGAGGGCATCTTCCAGGGGATGCGCCAGTAGCGCCCGCCGCCCCCTTCACGTTCCATCAACCCATTACTGATGAAGCCCCGTCGGAAGGTTGCCGAATCTTCGTAATGCTTTTGGATGATCTCATTGACCTCTTGCTCGGTATACTTCCTGTCCTCCTCGAAGAAATTGACCATCCATTTCAGCAGTGCCAGGCGTTTTTTGTAGCCAGCCGGGAGAGTGATCACCTGATCGCCATCGAGGAACGTTTCCAAAACTTTACGTTCCCAAGCTTCATATTCGACATCTTCAGCCAGGTTGACGACTTTCTCCGTAGTGATCGAAGTAAACACATTTTTCGACATGCTGTGCAGGCTATCTACATCTAAGCGGTATAAGTGATCATTTCCGTCCGTGCGCATAGCCACAATATGGAGTTCTTTTAATTTACCAAGGTGATGAGAGATGGTAGGAGCTTTTAAGTTTAGCAGAGTCGCCAACTCTTCGACGCTGCATTCACGCTGCGCCAGGACACCCAATATTTTTAGCCGGTTCTCATTGGCTAGCGCTTTGAAGAACTGGAGTAGGGTAGACATTTCTTTTTCGGTCATAATTCGATCCTTGTCTAAATAGAAAATTATCTAATTAGAATGTTATCGAAATAGACCTGATCTGTCAAGTCCAAATAAATCGGCGAATACACATAAATGAGATGTGGTAGGGGCATCACCTCCATACCAGCTCATTTTTGATTAATGTCCTTGACTCTCTTACCTCCTTGTGATAAGCTTCTCCCCGTTGGCATAACTAAGCCAAAATATCTGAAAAGGAGGCGTACCCTCATGGAAAAAGTGAATAGAGAAAATGTAACCTGCGAAGTGCGCCTCGTGACCGCCTGCTGAGAGATCGCTCAGTAATTCCCTGTCTACGTACAATGTAGCGGCCACGGGAACACCCGTGGCCGTTTTGAGTCAAATGGACAATTTTCATATGTCCCTTTGACCATCTCTGCACATGAGTGCTGAGGAAGTCAAAGGGCGAATTCAAATCGCCTATTTGACCACTTCGATGCCTATGCATCGGAGATCGCCGGTTCGGGCGCGCTTTCGCTTCGTCGCAAGCTCTATGCGCGCGCGCTTCAGATTGTCGATATCTACCCTGAAAGGAGGTGGATGATGTACAACATAGAAATCTATATCGATACCTGCGAAGACAAGACCGCATCCGCCCCCAAGAACGGCAAGGATGAGCGGTCGCTGCGAAAACTCATGGACGGCAATCGCCGTCGTCTGAAACAAACAATTAGAGAATGGTTTTCCTCATTCGAGGAGCGTTCTCTGCGATACCAAGAGTATTACAATGGACGATAAACAGAAGCAAGTAGCAAATTATACGAAGGATATGCTAAAGCATATCCGTAAGCAAAAGTTGCGTAATACACGCCGGAAATCCGGCCAAAAAGAGAAGATCAAGAAACCTCGCCGCAAAGAGTGGATCCCTGATTCTTGGGATGAGTGGGATGATATGGATTATTCCGCTGATGAGAGAATTATGCCGCGCGGTGATGCCGAGCGTCGTCGAGAAATCGAGCGCCGTGCTTTGGATGGACGTTCAGGCGGGAATTCTGAGAGGGTCGCTGAGCCCCAGGGTTCGTCTATACCCAAGGGTTCGGCACCCTCTTCAGGTTCCAGCCCTGAAGTTCCCGGCCTGGTCGTAGAGGTCAGCTCAGGGATCTGCCGTGTCGATATCCACAACGGCGCCTCCCCGCTCTTGTGCGATATCCGCGGCAGTTTGAAAGCCCAAGATACCGGGTATACAAATGTCGTAGCTGTCGGCGATCAGGTTCACATCACCCTCAATGGTGACCAGCGCGGCGTGGTGGAGCGAGTGCTGCCTCGTCGGAGTGTCTTGGCACGACCGTATCGGCCCGATGTGGGCAAATCAAGCTCATCACAACAGATCGTGGTTGCCAACATCGACCGGGTCTTGATCGTGGCCTCCTGGCGAGAACCCAGTATCTGGCCCGCGCTGATCGATCGCTACATGATCGCCGCGCAACGCAATCAGCTCGAAGCAGTGATCTGTGTCAACAAAATAGACCTGGTTGAAAATCAGGCCGAGTTTCAATCTACGCTTGCGCCATATCGAGATTTGGGCTTTCATCTGCTGCTTACCAGCGCCGAAAGTGGCGCTGGCATCGATGAACTGAAAGCGCTGCTCGAAGGGAATACATCGGTTTTGGCTGGACTTTCCGGTGTGGGCAAATCTTCCCTATTGACTGCCATCCAGCCCAGTCTCGATTTGCGCATTGGAAAGGTTACTCAGCGTGGCACCTTTACCGGGCAGGGGCGCCATACTACTACCCAATCCAGCCTTTGGAAATTAGAGAATGGAGGATTGGTCGTCGACACCCCTGGGATCCGCGATTTCGGTTTGGTGGGCATTAAACAGGCGCAGTTAGCAGAATGGTATCCTGAGATGGTCACTCATCTCGGTGGCTGCCATTTCTCCGATTGCGGCCACATCGTTGAAGCGCAATGTGCTATCAAGGAGGCTGTTACCAATGGCCTGATTTCGGAGCTGCGCTACAAGAATTACACCCAAATCTATGAAGAACTCTGTTCGTGATCTGTTGTAGAGACGCAGCATAGATTGGAAGACTCAACACGTCTAATTCCATTTGAATTGGATATTGCATTATAACTAAAAGCACCCTTGTCGGTTATGGGTGCTTTTTTTAATTGAGAATTTCAAAGTAAGTTTCCCCCAACGTGGGCTATAAGCATTCCGAATGCGATGACCCTGAACATTGCTTTCCTTATCACACTGAACATGTTAACATCGTGACCAGTCGCATTATCTATTCTACTAACTCTATCTCGTGTGAGAAGTTTATATTGAGCTGCTAAATGGTAGAGATTTTATATATTTTTCCATAAAATCCCAGTCTGGCTCACCAGATGAATTCGCAGGCAATTTAATTATTGATTCTTTCATCCTTGCAATACCCCACTTGCGTCCATAATTAAACCTGTATTTTTCGGCTCTGATCAAAGAACACAAAAACATGGCAACATATTTATTCATCACAAATTTTGGAGTGAATATGTGAACGTCTTCCGTTGAACAAAAATCGACTGGTTGGTAAAACGCCTCTCCCACACTCCCATTTCTATTTACGCCTATCGTGCCACCCTTATGGCGTGGGGCTTCAGTTGTAAAATCCGTCCAACCGTTGTTTCTGTCAGATGATGTTACAACTGGTGTATCGCCGGTGCCATCCAAATCCTTTTTTCTTGGGCCTTTTCCTCGTTCAATATCAAATAAATCTGAATATTTAAATTGTTTCCAATTAGCTGTGTTTAGTTTTTGTGGATTTAGTTCTGTTACAGGAGATCTCATCTGTGAGAAATCTGGAACTTCATTATCGTAAATCCAACTAGGCGGTTTTTCTGGAACTGCCAAATATGGCAAGGTTCTATTGGCTTGCCTGCCATAACTGAAACGGAAACGATTCTGAAAAATACACATGCAATAAAACAATTTCTCAGTATCAGTCATGGATTCTTTAGCAGTCAAATAAAAAAGGTCACGACCACTATAATACGGTTCTGGTTGTAAAAAAGAGTAGAGTATGGAATTTCCACTTCCTGCAACACTTATTGTTCCTGCCGGGACAGGATCAACCGTATCAATTTTTTTTACAATTGCCGAGACGCCATTGTTTTCTCTTGTGCGGGATACAAAATTTATAGATTCCGGATGTTTTTTTCTTCTTCTAACGGATTTTGTGGTTGTCATTTAGAGCCAGCCATTGACGTA
>CAYTKR010000186.1:0-8483 GCA_964438295.1 uncultured Anaerolineales bacterium | reverse complement strand
CTTATTTTCGAATACTCTTTAAGGATTTGGCTGCCAATCGGGGAACCCATCGAAGTTGCCATGATCTGTGATCTGGAATATCGCTGAGCCATCCGATCGCATCACATAAACTTCGGAATTCAAACCCCAGTTGGCATAATACACGAGAAACTCCCCATCCGGTGACCAGGAGGGGCCTTTATCATAACTGGGGGTGGTGGTCAGTTGAACCACATTCGAACCATCGGCATCCATAACGTATATATCTTCATTGCCGTTACGATCAGAAACGAAGGCGATCTTGGAGCCATCCGGCGACCAGGCTGGGGAATAATCACTGGCCAGATTCTGGGTCAGGTTGACCAGATTCGATCCATCCGGGCCGATGGTGTAAATCTCCAGATTCTCATCGATAGTCGACTGGAAGGCGATCGCTGCACTATCAGGAGACCAATCCGGCGATGAATTCGAACCACCAAACTCAGTCAGCAGGCGCTGATCCCGACCATGTGCATCCATAATGAAGATATTGAAACGCCCATCAAAGGTGTTCTCAGTGACCTGGCGGTTGGAAATGAAAGCCAACTGTGTTCCATCCGGAGACCAAGCCGGTTCCGACTCGAAAGATGCATAATCCTGGTTGACACGCTGAAGTTGAGTTCCGTCCGCGTTCATCGCAAAGATATCGTAGTTATAGCGATTCCCGGTCCGTGAGACATAGGCAATGCGATCCCCCCCGAAGGACCAATCAGGTCGAGAATTGCGTTTCTCGTTGAAGGTCAATTGGGTCAGATTGCTGCCATCTGGGTTCATGCTGAAGATTTCCGACTCACCGTTGCGGTAGGAGGAGAAGACGATCATACCGCCGGTTTTCTCAAGGTCAGCCAGGAAAGCGTTGGTCGCCGCATTGATCTCCTCCAGATTGGCTTCGATATACTGGTCCACAACCTGCTCGAGCACTTCCAGCGGCATGCTACCGTTGCTCAGCACGACATTGTGGAATTCAGCCAGATCGAAATTGCCGCCCAATTCATCGATGGCCCTTTGCCGGAGTTCCAGGATCTTCAACATGCCCACCATGTAGGAGGTCGCTTGTCCAGGCCAGGAGATATAGCGGCTGATCTCAAAATCAGAGCTTACATTATCCCCCGCATTGAAGCCAACGTTCTCGACGAAGAAATCCAGGGCCTGCTCGAAAGTCCATCCCTTCGTGTGGATGCCGGTATCGATCACCAGACGAGCAGCGCGGAAGGCTTCCATCTGCAATCTGCCCAGGTTGCCATGAGGGTCGTCGGCATACAGTCCCATCTCCCAGGCCAGACGTTCCGCATACAAAGCCCACCCCTCGGCGTAGCCAGTAAAGGTGACTGCATTGCGGAACAATGGCAGATCCGATTCCTGCGCCAGGGCAATCTGGAAATGGTGTCCCGGGATTCCTTCATGATACGCCAGGGTCGGCATGGCGTAATAGTCTTGGCCGCCCCCGCTGATACGGGCGTAAAACGCTCCCGGACGAGAACCATCCAGGGAAGGTGAAATATAATAATCGCCCAACTGCCCGCCGATGACCACCAATTTTGCTTCCGGTCGGATTTCGAAAGCCTGATCAAGGCTCCCTTCGGCGCGACTGAGAATGCTCTCGAATCGTTCCGCCACTTGCCCCCCCTGGATAAACTCGCTTTCGCTTTCCAGCCTGTCGAATAAATCGGGCAAACTAACACCCTCGGTGGGATACCCTAATTGCCCGAAGGCCGCTTGCATCTCAGCCTGCACACGCTCCAACTCAACCAGGCCCAACTGGTGGATCTCTGATGCGGTCATCTCCGTGGAGGTGTGATGTTGCAGGGTGTATTGGTAATACCCCTCTCCATTGGGGAACTGCCAGACGCCATCATCGGTTGGAGCCACAGATTGCATCTTTCCTAAGGCATCGGAAAGCGCTTGAAATGCTGGGATAACGGAGTCATCGATCTCTGCTTCGACTCGTGCCAAAAGATCGCTCTTCTCTTCATCGGTGACATCCTGCAAGGCGATGATTTTCTCTTCGAATGCGCCATAGAATGGCGTGAAACGCGCAGAACTCTGGGCAATATTTCGCACTCCGCCCGACGACCATTGAAAGATGAAGCGCGGTGCCACTACACCTGCATCCTCCCGCAACGTCAACCCTTCGATGAGCTGATCGAACTTCTCATCGACTTGCGAGAGGCGAGCAATGTAATTCTCGGCATCGACCATGCTCTCAATGGGATGCAGATCGGTAAAGAAGTTGATCAAGTCGTTCTGAACTCCAATGGTGAAGTGCACCACCGGGTAATCGTAGTACATGAATTCGTGCCGGCGGATCGAATCTTCCAGATACCACTCGTACACATCGTAAGAAACCTGCTGTTCCGTGGTCAAAGCCTGGCCGTCATACGTTTGCAACATCGCCAGGATCGACTTCTGCAGCGACTGGGTCTGTCGAATATATGCATCCGAGATATTGGTCAGTTGATCGCCCTGGCTGCCAAAATACTCATCAAGCCCCTCGGCCGTCACCCATTGTGGGTCGCGCAGCATGATCATTTTGAAGGACTCATCGAAGAAGTCATCGATGGAAAGCCATTCCAGGGCAGGGATCGACTCTGGGGTTTCAAGTTCCCCTACAGGTATAGATTCGCCTGCCCCTGCGGGGGACTCAGCGGATTCCCTCGAGGGTGGTTCTGCTTCGGAGGGTGTACTACACCCCAAGAGCAAGACGGATATCAACAAAAGAGTATGGATAAGCTTCGACATTGTTACTCCTCAGAGTGGAATGCGTTCCTCTTGAACGAGGCATAGCTTGGCATTCATCAGCTCATCGATGATCGCCAAGAGTATGTTTGGGGGATCATGCACACTCAAATAAGCATCGGCACCTGCCAGAAGGGCTTTTCGACAATCTCCCTCGTGAGCGCTCAGCACGACGATGTATGCCTTGGGGCAAATCATCTTGATGATCGGCAATAACGTATCAATTGCCTGACCGGGTAAATCCCAATCGATCAGCAAGAGGTCTGCACACTGCTCAGCAATGCAGGCGATCACCTGGTTGGTGTCCTTTGCCTTGGAAACTACACCTAAACCCTTGCGACCTGCAAACAATAGCATGAGCGTAGATCGTACCTGGGGCTCTCGATCTGCCAGAATGACATTGAAACGCGGTTTGGTTTTTTTTCTGCGCGGCATTTTATTGTGAACCAAACATAGAACTTGACTTTGTCATCGCGAGGAGCGTTGTGTGTGACGAAGCGATCTCAAACCATGCATGGAGATTGCTTCACTTTGTTCGCATGACATCTATTTAATGAGTTACTCAGTTTCAGCAGCGCAAATTTCTCGCTGTGGATTTACTCTCAATGACAGGTTCTCTAGGAATTGCCGGGGTGATCCCCCAGAGAGCCCAATGACATAAACAAAATATTATCTGTGGATGTTTTAAAATTTAGGGTACATCAAAAACTCGCCCGGCACATCCTGCAGCGGACGAGACTCACTCTGGCTGGTAGTATGGTTGGGAACCTGGTCAGCCGACCAGGTCATTTTTCATGGCAATGGCCACAACTTCGGTGCGGCTCTTGGCCCCCAGTTTCGATAAGATAGCGCTGACGTGAAACTTGGCCGTCGACAGGCTGATCACCAGATCCTCCGCAATTTGCGGGTTGCTTTTTCCCTGCACAATCAAAGCTAGTACATCGATCTCGCGCTCAGTAAGACCATAATCTTCAACTTTTGGTGAGGGATCACCCTGGACGAGCACCTGAGTTGCCTCGGGTGCTAGGGTGGTTTGGCCGACATAGGCTGCCCGAATAGCCCTGGCCAATTCCTCAGCAGTGGCATTCTTAAGAAGGTATCCAGTTGCTCCCACCTTGAGTGCACCCTGGACGGACTCTTGATCCTTGAAGCTGGTCAGGGCGATGACCCGGGTTTGGGGAAATCGTTCTCGGATACCTTTGATGGCTTCCAGCCCGCCCATACCCGGCATCTTCAGATCCATCATGACCACATCCGGTTGTAGATCTTCGCAGGCTGCGATGGCTTTCTCCCCGCTCTCAGCCTCGCCCACAAATTCTAGATCGTCAAAAGCCAACAGGAAGGCTCCCAAACCACTGCGCACCACGGTGTGGTCATCGACGACAAGGACTCGAATAGGTTTACTTTGTTCGCTCATTCGGGGATTTCCTTCTCTGGCCTAATTTCTTGACAACATCATCTTGCAATTAGAGGGTAGTGTGGGTGCAGGGCATTCACACTACCCTCCATATATTCCGGCGACAAACTCGCTTGGTGGCTTTATGCAGTAGAGTTATTTACTGCTTATGCCAAATAACTTCCACATCTGTACCCTGGCCAACTTGGCTGTTGATCTTCAATTCAGCACCGATAACTTCAGCGCGCTCATTCATGATCCCTAAACCCAGGCTTTCAGGCGGAAGGTTCCCTGGATCGAAACCAGGACCATTATCCTGAATGGATAATACCACTTGATTCGGCTGGCAATGCAAATGGATTTCGGCCTGGCTCGTGGGCGCATGTTTGGCAACGTTGTTAAGTGCTTCTTGGGCGATGCGATAGAGGGCGATCTTGACTCCCGAAGGGAGATCGCACTGGCCAGCTTGACTCAATGTGACAGGAATACGGGCGCGCCCGGTAATCGACTCGGCCAATTGATTGAGCAATTCGCCCAATTCGGCTTCGATCAATGCCGCTGGGCGCAGCTCTAGGAGCAGCGTGCGCATCTCGGCCAGCGCACCACGCGTGAGTTCGCGCAGTTCATCCAGGCGGCGTTGGCCCTCAGACCGATCCTTACGCCATAGCCGGGGTAGTACTTCGGCGATCAAACTGGCAGAAAATAGGGTCTGGGTGACGGCATCGTGGAGATCGCGTGCCAGGCGGTTGCGCTCTTCTTCCACTGCGGATTCCACTGCCCTTTGAGCTAAGCGATCTTCAGCCTTCTCGCGCTCTCCGATCTCAGCCCGCAAGCGCAGATTCGCTTCGGACAGTTCAGCGGTCCTGGTTCGCACAAGCTCCTCAAGCTCACGACTGCGCGTTTCGACAGTCATTACCCGCCAACGATAGCCTCCCAGGATTCCTCCTGCGATGAGGATGCCAAGACCGAATAAAAACCACCAGGTCTCCCAAAAAGGCGGAACGATGGTGACATCAATCGAGGTACCATTCTCATTCCAAAAGCCATCGTTATTCGATCCGATGATCCTCAGCGTATAGCTACCTCCTGGCAAGTTAGTATAGCGCCCAAAGCGATTCGTCCCGATGGTATTCCACTGATCTTCAAATCCTTCCAGAATATAGGCGTATTGGTTGCCCTCGGAATGCTGATAACTTAAAGCTGCGAATTCGAACTCAAAGAAGTTCTTTGGCCAGGAAAGGGTTATGACATCGACCTGATCCACCGGTTGATCCAGATCAAGCAGTTCCCCTCCCTGGGATAAAGAGGTCAGCACCAAATTGGGTGTATAAGTATTCTGTTTGATGTCCGCGGGGTCAAATACTGTAAGTCCAGAGACTCCGCCAAAATACAGTTGGCTGTTAGAACCTTTGTGGAAGGCCCCTTCACTGAATTCTCTGTTTTGGAGCCCATCTGAAATCCCAAAACTGATGAAGGTTTCGGTCTGAAGATCGAATCTGGCCAAACCCCGGCCAGTACTGAGCCATAAATTCCCTTCGTCGTCTGCCAAAATTCCATAGATGACATCCGAGGGCAAGCCATCATTTCTGCGATAGTGCTGAAAGGTCTGAGTGTAGCGATCATAGCGATTCAGTCCCCCCTGAAAAGTTCCAATCCACAAGTTTCCTGAGTGATCTTCGATAATGCTCAAAACCAGATCCGCGCTCATCCCTCGTGGGTGGTCAGCGCTATGCGCAGAGAAAAATCGATTGGAACTCCGATCCAGCCAGAATAAGCCAGTGTCTGTACCCACCCAAAGTGTACCCAAGCGATCTTCATAGATCACTCTGATGGTCGTATTTCCAACATCCTTAAAATAGATATAACTGTTGAACAATCCACTCTGGTGATCGAAGCGGTTCAGGCCATGGTTGGTGCCAACCCAGAGGACACCTTGCTGGTCTTCGAAAATCACGCGCACTGTGTTATCACTTAACGAGAGTGGGTCACGGAAATGATGTTGGTAATTTGTGATCTGTTTCGTGCTAGGGTCGAACTTACTCAAGCCCCCTTGTAAGGTGCCAATCCAAATCGTGCCTCGTTGATCTTCAAAGATCGATAGGATGAAATCATCATCCAAACCTGTTTCAATATTCGAGTAGTGCGTGAACTGGCCGTTCTGCAAGTCATAGCGATCCAAGCCCGCAGCAGTGCCGATCCAAAGATCGCCATTGCGATCCTCATGGATCGCTCTGACGATGTTGTGACTTATACTGTTTGCTTGACCTGGCTTGCTCTGAAAGAGACTGAAGACGCCTCTCCCCAAACCTGCTTTGTTAACGCCCCCTGAGGCTGTGCCGACCCAAAGGACACCTTCTTGATCTTCATATAACGATAGAATCGCGTTGTCGCTGAGGCTGTGGGGGTTGCCAGGGTCGTACGAATAATGTACAAATCCAACCCTTTGATGATCGTAGCGATCCAGGCCATTATCAGTACCAAGCCATAGCACTCCCTGGCTATCTTCGAAGATGCTGCTGACTATGTCTCCGCCCAGGCTGCGTGGCACACCAGGGTTGTGCCGATAGCGGGTGAAATCGTTTTCTTCTCGGTTGAAAACACTGACACCAGCCCTAGTTCCAATCCACAATTCGCCGTTCTGGTCTTGGTACAGGGCCAGCACATTGTCATTAGTCAAGCTGGTGGGATCAACAGGGTCATAACGATAGGTAGTGTATCTTTCGTGGACAGGGTCAAACAGCACCAGCCCGCGATCCGTTCCGAACCATAGTAGACCCTCGCGATCCTCCAAGATTGCCAAGATCTCAGCCTCACCCAACAGAGATCCTTCCAATTGGTTTATCTCCCCGGTGTAACGATCGATATTAACAACTCCCATTTCTGTTCCAATCCAGATCAACCCCACTTGATCTTCGAGAATCGCATGAATAGTATCTCTCCCCAAATCGTAATGAACAATCTCCCCAATAATTGTGTTCAATTTATTCAACCCCCCATTCTCTGTTCCGATCCAAAGCATACCGTCACGATCTTCGAGCAAAGCCAGGATCACGTTATCGCTCAATGAGTTGGGGTTATCGGGATCATGATCGAAGATCTCGAATTCATAACCATTGAACCTGTTCAAGCCATCGCGGGTGCCAAACCAAAGATAGCCATGAGAATCTTGAAGTATACGAGTTACGGTACTTTGAGATAACCCCTGTTCTACAGAAAATCGCTCGAAGCGGATGTCGTTATCTTGAAGATAACCGAACTGATTAGAGATATTCTCCGAGGTGCTGCTGGCAAATGAAACAGCAGGTCGCGAGGATATCGCCCCCAAGATGATCAGGATGGCAATGATAGCTTTCTTCATCTGATAAGATTTTAGGTTCAAAATCATTTGGCGGCAAGATCATTTCTCATTCAGAGCAATAGCTTTACTAATTTTTGCACTTTTGCGTTCAAATTTTTTGCATTGCGAACCAAATATGGTGAACTTACGATTTTTGAGGGGTGGGACTCCCCAGAGATCATGATTCTTTGAAACCCTATTACCATTGGATCATGGTACAATTGACTTACGTTTTTTTATCGATCAGGAGTTGTAAAGCATGAGTAGCACTGTTACTATTTCATCAAAATACCAAGTCGTAATTCCAAGGCCAATTCGAGAGCAATTCAATCTCAAACCAGGTCAAAAAATTGTTTTTATCCCTTACAACAATACTTTGCGAGTAGTTATTGTCCACCCCATCGAAGAAGCACAAGGCATGTTTCCAGGCATAGATACCGATCCACACCGCGAAAAGGAAGACCGGGAATTATGAATGTAATCGATTCGTCAGGCTGGTTGGAATATTTTGCTCAAGGTTCAAACGCGGAATTCTTCTCCAAGCCAATTTCATCCATTGACACAGTGGTCGTACCAACAGTATGCATGTACGAAGTGTTTAAACGCATGTTGATTCTTTTAGGTGAAGATGAAGCTTTACAGGCGATTGGGGTCATGTCACTTGGGAGAATCGCCAATTTAACTCAGGAAATTGCCATTAATGCAGCTCTGATTTCCTCAGAATTAAAAACCGCTATGGCTGATAGCATCATTCTGGCTACCGCGCGAGCGTTTGATGCAAGTCTGTGGACCCAAGATGCAGATTTTGAGAATATCGATGGCGTGAAATACATTGAGAAGGGATCATAAAAAAAGCCCCAATCGATTGATTGAGGCTCTCTGGTTGGCTTGAAAACTCTCTAGCTTATTGGAACATCTCACCGAGGACATTGTTACTGAAGTTGGGGTCAGCGAAGCCGGGGTGCACTTCACAGCCGATCAAGTAGGCAAAAACAT
>CAYTKR010000185.1:0-8547 GCA_964438295.1 uncultured Anaerolineales bacterium | reverse complement strand
TGGGGGATCACCCCGGCAATTCCTAGAGAACCATGTCACGGTTCTCTAGCGTTCAACAGGGAATTCCCAGAGCCCTGATGAATGTCCAAATTCGTGATAATATCTCCACTGGATTCGTGAATAAACCGACAATCACCCACACGAGGCATTATGACATTTCAACATCCAGACGCCATTGAAGCCACACAAGAGATGATCCATGAATTACGAGCAGGGGTCAAATATATCGCCTTCGACCATGTAACTCGCTTATTGTATAGCACCGATGCAAGTATCTACCAGATGATGCCGGTTGGGGTTGCCTTTCCCCGGAACGCTGATGAAATTTCCGCGGCCATGGAGATAACTGCCAGGCATGGGGTGCCCGTATTAGCGCGTGGGGGTGGCAGTAGTCTTTGCGGAAATGCTATCGGGCATGCATTGATCTTGGACCATTCTCGCTATATGGATCAGGTGATCGAGATTGATCCTGAGAGACAGATTGTGCGAACGCAACCAGGGATTACCTTGGGCGCGCTCAATCGGACTTTAGCACCATATAACTTGATGTATGGTCCTGATCCAGCCAGCGGGGACCGGGCTACAATGGGTGGGATCTTGGCGAATAATTCCACCGGTGCCCATTCGATCGTCTATGGGATGACTCATGATCATGTTCTATCTACAGATGTGGTACTCTCCGATGGAAGTCGGGTCACCTTCGAAGAAAATCATCGTAATTGGAAAGATGTGGCAGAGCGTCCTGGCTTAGAGGGGGCAATTTACCAAACCATTGCAAGAGTCTTGCAAGAATTTGCTGATGAAATTGCCTTGCGCTACCCGAAAACCTTTCGGCATGTTGCTGGGTATAACTTGCACATCTTGTTGAAACAGGAGCGCGCAAACCTAGCTGCACTGATGGTTGGTTCGGAGGGGTCCTTGGGTGTGATTTCTGAAACCACACTCAACCTGGTTCCGATCCCAAAAATGAAACGATTGGCAATGGTGCATTTTGACGAGAGGCGCGCAGCGATGGAAGCTGTGCCTGCAATCCTGGAGAGTGAACCCTCTGCAATTGAAGTCCTAGACAAAATGCTAATTGATTTGACGCGCGATAAGGTTGAGTATCGGCGCTTATTGTCCTTCGTCGAAGGGGATCCCCAAATTGTTTTACTGGTCGAATATGCCGGCGACTCACAAACGGAGCTAGATCATGGGATCCAGCATTTGCACAACAAGCTGAGGGAGACCAACCACAAGCAACCAGTGGTGATCATTTCGGATCCAAAACAGCAGGCCAATGTCTGGTATGTGCGCAAGGTGGGGTTGGGAATCTTGATGAGCGTGCGCGGCGACGCCAAACCCATTCCTTTCATCGAAGATGCAGCCGTTCCCGTTGAGTGTTTGGCTGACTATATCAACGAGATTTACGATGCCTCTTATGCAGCCGGGGTGGAACAGGTGGCTATGTATGCGCACGCCAGTGCGGGCTGCTTGCATGTGCGCCCCCTGGTCAACCTGAAAACAACGCGAGGTTTGGAGCATTTGCGAGCGATCGCTGAGAAATCCGTGGAATTAATTCTCAAATACAACGGCACGACCAGCGGTGAACACGGTGAAGGACTGGCGCGAAGCGAGTTCTCAGAACGGCTCTTTGGGTCCAAATTGACTCAAGCGTTCCAGCAGATCAAGTCAGTTTTCGACCCTCACAATCTTTTGAATCCTGGCAAAGTCGTCAACCCGCCTCGGATGGATGATGAATCACTGCTGCGTTATGGTAGTGGATATCAGCTGCCATTTGAGCCGCAGCAGACAGCATACAGCTTTGATGCAGATGGTGGATTCGCTGGAGCTGTAGAGATGTGCAACGGAGCAGGGGTTTGCCGGAAACTCGACCAGGGCGTCATGTGCCCCTCATTCCGAGCAACCCGCGATGAAACTCATAGCACCCGTGGGCGTGCTAATGCGTTGAGATCTGCAATGATGGGATATTTAGGCCAGGAGGGCATGAGTGCTGAGGAGCTTTATCAGGTTTTGGAATTGTGCCTGTCATGCCAAGCCTGTAAAAGCGAATGTCCCTCCGCGGTGGATATGTCCAAACTCAAAGCAGAGTTCCTCCATCAATACTACCAAACCAATCGCATTCCCTTACGCTCACGGCTCTTTGCCAATATCGCGGCATTGAACAAATTTGGCCAACCTTTTGCGCCAGTGGCAAACTTGATCTTAGATAAGCCTCTCAAAGCACTCGCCCCAGCGCTTGGGATCCATGCAGATCGTTCTTTTCCAAAACTGGCTACTCAGACTTTCACTTCATGGTATCGAAAATCTCAGGGTCGTGATGACCCTTCGAACAATCCAAAACCAGTTGTCTTCTTCCATGACACTTTTATGGAATATAACGATCCTCAAATTGGGAAAGCCGCTATTCGCATATTCGAAGCTGCTGGCTATAAACCGATAGTGTTGTTTGACAAAAGTGACTCTGGTCGTCCGGCTGTCTCGAAAGGTTGGTTGGATCATGCTGAAAAGTTTGCCCGCCATAATCTGAAATTGTTGGCACCCTATGCAAAGCAGGGCATCCCTATCGTAGGATGTGAGCCGAGTGTTATGGCCATGTTAGTCAACGAATACCCAGATCTGGTGCCAGGGGAGGAAGCGCAAATTGTGGCGTCTGTGACAGCAATGTTGGACTCGTTCATTGTCGAATTAGCTGAAGACGATAAATTGGAATTGAGTTTTGATCAAATGACGCGGCAGATAATCTTTCACGGGCATTGCCAGCAAAAAGCGATTTTTGGTGTTGAGAGCACATTGAAAATGCTTCGACTGATCCCCGGTTGCGAAGTTGAAATGGTCGAATCAGGTTGCTGCGGAATGGCAGGCTCCTTCGGATATGAGCAAGAGCATTATGACCTCTCCATCCAATTGGCGGAGATGTCGCTGGCTCCCGCGGTGCGCGCCGCTGATCCTGCGACGATCATCTGTGCTTCAGGAACTTCATGCCGGGAGCAGATTCTGCACACAACAGAACGAGTTGCTTACCACCCGATTGAAGTGTTTGCTGCGGCTATTCAGATACCCGTGGAACGAAATCACATATAGCCTAGAAATCGCCAGGAAGCGTTCTCTGGCGATTCGAAAAATAGCCATTGTGGATACGATATATCCTGAATTAGGCGCTCAAATTTTGTACAGGGGAGTTATACGCTGGCGTAAGCGCTGGCGCTAATGCCAACGTATATGCTGGCTATAGTGCTGGCGATTGCGCCTGCAATAACGCTGGCGTTGAATGAAGCAAAAAAAATAAAAGTTCATTTTTTGACCAGGACATAGCCTGGGTTCAACAAAATTTACTTGCGGGAATTCTTAGGTTTAGCGGGTAGGTCCAGGAAAAATGAAAAACGGGGGACAATGGAGGGTTTTAAATACGGGTCCAACTCAATCCTGTTTTCTTCATAATGGCGCAAAGCGAAATCCAGAAAGAAGGCCACTACCTGGTTCTGCGGAACACCTTTATCACCGAATTGAGCCGCAATGGCCTCGATGCGATCCGTGATCTGTACCGGTAGATCATAAGTGACTTTGTTGCGGGCGGCGTCTTTCGCTCGCTTGCGCCTTTGCGCCGCGGTCAAGCTGGTTTCTTTGATCCTCCTGGCATCCGCTATGGCCTGAGCAGAGTTTTGCAAGTGAATAGCAACTGCTGGATCGAGACTGACATTTTGCTCTGGAAATTCTTTGTCTTTTTTGATTGCCATTTCTGCCTCTTATTTCGCAGCGATAACGCGTTCGATGATCTCCGCGGTGTGCAAGTATCCGCCGCTAAACCCAATGCTGTTTTGCGATTTCGGCGCGCTGCCGTTTTTGTGTCCGATTGCGGCGCGCGTTTTTGGAGCATACTCCCAAATCGACAAACCCCGGTGAGATGACTCTCGGATCTTCGTATCGATTGGAACTGGAGGGAGCAAGAGTTGTGCGCCAATGGTGTTTTCTAGCTTCGAGACTATGGCGTTAGTTTCTGAAGTAACCCTCTCATACATGGTCGGGAGCACGCCAAGAATTGTCGGCGGAATCACATTGGGGAAATTCTTCAACGCATATACCGTTCCCAGGATTTTCGTCACGCCTTCTAATGCTAAAAAATCCATGATCGCAGGTACCAATAAATAGTCGCTGGCTACCAAAGCAGAGACGTGCAAGATGTTTGTGGAGGGGGGCATATCCAGGAAGACCATATCGTAGTCGGCATCTTCTAGGACAGTGCCAATCATATATTCTCGAAAACTGGCCTGCAATGCATGAGCCTTTACAGTTTCAGCAGTATGGTCGTTGGTGACGATATCCAGGTTATCGCGTACAGAGATGACGGTCTCGCCAAGTGGTTCCTGGTTTACCAATAATCGCAGCAATCCATTCCCAGGTTTCGCGCCCAAGCCGATTGCAGTATGTCCCTGGCTATCCAGGTCGACAATCAGAACCTTCTTCGCATGCTGGGCAAAATAATGCCCCAGGGTGATGGCGGTAGTTGTCTTCCCGACACCGCCTTTTTGATTTCCAATAGCAATTATCTTTGCTTCCATACTTATCCTCCTCTGGTTTGACAAACTATGCTAGGTCTATCGATATTCGCGACGCTCCTGTCAACATTTATACCGTAGTCATGTTGACCAAGGACAGTATAAATGATATTATACGATAAAGCTAGTCTAAATACTGATATTTGTCAAGTTTTCTTAATCTTCTGCTAAATTATCTGATGGATTATTGGGCCAAAAATATCGCAAGTCGGATTTTTGCAGCGATCGACTGTAGAAGAAGTCGCTTCGCGTATTTATGTTTGACAACGATTATCAGTGTGGCTATTCTTTTATCATCTCTTGTGACGGGAGTTGCTCATGCAGGGGATGTTGACGACACGGACGGAGTTTCAAATTCAGATACGGCACCCACAGAAGCTGAGGATCTTGTTTCAGTAGAAGAAGGGGGGATGGAAAGCAATACTTGTGATGATGGGGATCAAGAATGTATCGCGGATGCGGAAGAGAATGACCCAGAAGAAACCCCAGAAGCTATAGATTCAGGTGAAGCTGAGGAGACGCAACTAGAAACTGAACAAGCAACTGAAGCGTCTGGGGAGATAGAAGAGCTTTCGGATTCTGTGGTGAACGCGCAGGAAGAGCCCGTTCAAGATGGAGTTTCAGATTCGGCCGGTGTTGATCCCACGGGTGAAGAGGATACTGTCCCCGAAGATGTCGCGAGCGACTCTTTGGATGCAGACCAACCCTCGGGAGATGAAACCAGCTCGAACCTCGTTGATGAACCGGTTGAAAACGAGGTAGACCCTGAAATCCAGAGCGAGCCTGAGGAACCGACCCCTCCCCAAAAAGCGCCCGTTATTGTCCCCGACCCTTACTTCTTTGTGAATGGCGACAAACACAGTTTCTTGCCTGAGGAAGGTGACTGTGAGGGAGCAGCCAATTGCAACACTTCAGTGACTCCCATCCAAGATGCCCTGGATGCTGTGGCTGGTGGGCTAACGCCGGATGATGGCATTATCTATGTAGAAGGGGGAATCTACACTGAGGATGTCAACATGACCAATATGGCAAACTTGACGCTGCAAGGGTCGGTCAACGATAGTCCTTCCATATTAACGGGCAAATTCGAAATCGAAAACTCGATGGATATTGCGCTGCTGGACTTCATTTTTGAGGAGGCCTTGGTTGTGGCAAACTCACAAGATATCCTGGTTGACGGGACCGCAGGGGATGACAACATCGAAGTAACGCTTTTGGGCCAGGTGGAAAATCTAACTGTGGATGGCGGCCAGGGGGATGATACTGTGGTGATCAACCAGAGCGCTGACACAAGCAGTGTGGAAGTCGAGGACAGCGGTGATGATGCCGATGAAGATATGCTGGTGGTGAATGCATCGGACGAAGATGATGCTATTGTGATCGAAGCTTCAGCGATAACCGCCAATGACAGTCAGAGCATAAGCCACAGCGGCATTGAAAACTTAGCCCTGGATGCTGGTGCTGGGCAAGACTCGCTCATTCTGCAGGAACCTTCCTATATTAAGGGGGATTTGGAAATTGCCAGCGAATTTATCCAGGTAGGGAGTGGCGTTGATGTAGGAGGGAGTGTGACTTTCAATGGCGATGTCCAGTTGGGGAATGGTCATGCTTTTGACGTCCAGCTACATGGAACCCAGGCAATCACCCAGTACGATCAGTGGACAGTCAGTGGTTCTATCGATCTCAACGATGCTGAACTGAATATCGACCTGGGGTACGAGCCCTCCATTGGGGATACGTATGTGATCATCAATAATGTAGGGGATAACCTGGTTCAAGGGACATTCGCTGGCCTGTCTGCTGGAACAGTCTTCTATATTAATGGATTTGAATTCAATATCAACTACCGGGGTGGGGATGGCAACGATGTGGTCTTAACGGATGCGGTGGTGACGGTGAACACCACTTCGGATGTTTTGGATGGCACGACGACCAGCATCACGAATCTGATTGCCAGCCCCGGTGCGGATGGGAAGATCAGCCTGAGAGAGGCGATTCTGGCTGCCGAGAATACCAGCGGAGCAGACACGATCACATTCGATAGCAGCCTGACCAGCAGCAATGATGTCAACATTACGATCTCCACGCTCTTCGATACTGGATTGGACTCCGGCGAGTTTGGTCCTTCTGCCTTCATCATTTCAACAGACATCTCCATCATCGGGCCCTCTGGAAACAACGGAATCACCATAACCCGCAGCAGCGGATCAAACTTTCGATTGTTCACAGTCAAATCAGGGGGCAACCTTGCGCTGGAAAATTTGACCCTAGCCAATGGTATCGCCCAGGGATTTGCCGGCGGTGGACGCGGCGGCGGTGCTGCAGGGATGGGTGGCTCAATTTACAACCTGGGGACCCTTACCCTAGAAGGGGTATTAATATTCAACAACCAGGCCAAAGGAGGCAATGGAGGTACTAACAACAACAATGAAGGTGGTGGTGGGGGGGGAGTCGGAGAAGCTGGAGGGGCGCCTGTTCAGAGTACCTCGGGTGGAAATGGCGGCGGGCCGAATGGCGGCGCGGAAGCTCCAGCCACTAATGGTGTTGGAAGTGCTGGCGGGGACGGTGGCGGTGGCGGTGGAGGACGTTTCAACTCTGGCAATGGCGGTGACGGCGGTTTTGGTGGTGGTGGTGGTGGTGGCGGTCGCGGTGGTAGCGGCGTCGGAGGCGCAGGCGGATTTGGCGGCGGAGGCGGTGGTGAACGAGGCGGCACCGGTGGTTCAGGCGGCTTTGGCGGTGGCATAGGCGGTACATATAATGGCGGTGGGGGCGCCGGCATGGGTGGGGCGATCTTTAACCGGGGTGGTACAGTGACAATTCATAACAGCACCATCGCCTCAAATACAGCTACCGGTGGAAACGGAACCACTGCTGCTAATCCGGCCGGTAATGGCAGCGGCTTTGGTGGTGGGATCTTCAATTACAATGGCACCCTTACCATTGTCAACAGCACTATTGCTGGTAATACCGTTGCGGCAGGCTCAGGCAGTGGAGGTGCTGGTAGTGCTGATGGGGGTGGCATCTATAACATAGGCGATGGTGCGACGGCTACCCTCACAATGCACAACACTATTGTCGCCAACTCCAGCGGGGGGACCAATGATTTGGTCGGCAATACGATCAACAGCGGTACAAACACTACGAGTGGAAACAATAACTTAGTCGAAAATTCCACCGGTTTCACTGGAACAGGCACACTAACGAGCGATCCCAACTTGGCTGCTCTTGGTGACAACGGAGGTCCCACTCAGACCATTGCCCTGAATGCTGGCAGCCCAGCCATCGATGCAGGCAGCAACACACAGGCTAATAATGCCAGCCTGACGGCCGATCAGCGTGGGTTCGAACGCATTACCAATACGACGGTGGATATCGGTGCTTACGAAAAAGATGCTGGGCCGGTAATCACCACAAACACAGTCGATTCAAGTACGGCATCAACAATCGTTTCCTATCTAAATGCAGGAACAAGCGTGACCGTGCAGGCCGCCTCGGGGACGATCACAGTCAGCAGCGCTATCACCAGCACTACCGGAAGCAGCGCAACGCTGACCTTCCGAGACAGTGATGGGGGTCAGAATACCAATTTGACGGTCAGTGCGGCTATCACCTTGGCTTCTGGGCAGAGCTTTGCAACCCCTGGGGACACTGGCAACATTATTCAAGAAATAACCATAAGTGCAAATTTGACCATAACTGGTTCAGGTACGAACACAGTCAGTTCCAACAAAATAATTTTGATTAACAATAGCGCGATTGTAAGTACAGTTAATGGTTCAAATACGATAAAGGCCAATTGCGAGGGGACTGGGACAAGCTGCACGAATGCTGCAACGACGGGCACTTTTGCAGCGCTGTCAATTGACAATGCAACAGTAACCAGCTCTGGCTCTGGTTACATTGTCTTGCGTGGTCAAGGTGGTAACACTGGTACCGGCGTTTATGGTATCCAGGTTACGAACGGGGGACAAATCACATCTACTGGGACAGG
>CAYTKR010000184.1:0-8789 GCA_964438295.1 uncultured Anaerolineales bacterium | reverse complement strand
GCTCCGCACCCCATTCACCCCTAAATCTGGTGGATTACCCCGGCATTTCCTAGTGAACTTGCTTATGTCTTGGTAAACGAAAAATAAATCTGGAGAGAATATGGAATACTTCCAAATCCGCGGCGGAAAACCGCTCCAAGGTGAAATAACCCCCTCTGGAAACAAGAACGCCGCCCTGCCCTTATTGGCAGCCTGCCTTTTGACTGAGCAGCCGGTCATCATGCACAATATCCCCGAGATCCAGGACGTGCTCGCAATGCGCGACTTGTTGATCAGTCTGGGGGTAGAGATAGAAACTGTTGGCGATCACACCTGGCGAATACATGCTCGTGAAGTCCACCCGGCTGATCTAGACCCTAACCTGTGCCGGCGTATTCGAGCATCGATCCTCCTGGCAGGTCCGATGGTTGCGCGTGCCGGCGAGTTGCACTTGCCCCCACCTGGGGGTGATGTCATCGGCCGCCGCAGAGTGGATACCCATATCCTCGCCCTGGAGGCCTTAGGATCGAAAGTCGAATACGATCGCAAAGAACGCGTCTTCAAATTCATCACGGATGAGCTGAGAGGGAACGAAATCTTGTTAGACGAAGCCAGCGTCACGGCCACAGAAAATGCCATCATGGCCGCCTCCCGAGCTTCCGGAACTACAATCTTGCGCAACGCGGCCTCCGAACCCCACGTTCAGGAGCTCTGTCAATTCATCAACATATTGGGCGGCAAGATATCCAATATCGGCTCCAATACCTTGCAGATCGAGGGCGTCCCTGACCTTGGCGGTGGCGAATTCACCATTGGGCCGGATTATTTAGAAGTTGTCAGCTTCATTGGTGCAGCTGTGGTCACCGGGGGCTCGATCCGCATCCGTGATGCCGGGGCGAAATACCTGGACATGGTGAAACTTGTCTTCCGCCGCATGGGTGTATGTTGGGAAGTTGATGGAAACGATATCCTGGTGTCTGCCGACCAAGCCCTACAGATCGAACCCGATATTGGCCAAGCAATTCCCCAAATCAATGTCATGCCCTGGCCCTCCTTCCCAACAGATTTGATGAGCATCGCCATCGTTGTTGCCACCCAGGCGCAAGGCTCTGTGTTGTTCCATGATTGGATGTACGAAGGCCGCATGTACTTTACAGATAAGCTCTCTGGCATGGGCGCGCAGATTGTGCTTTGCGACCCTCATCGCTGCATCGTATTGGGTCCATCTAGATTAATTGGCGAGAATGTAGAAAGCCCAGATATCCGCGCTGGGCTGGCCTTGGTGCTGGCAGCCCTGGCCGCAGAAGGGCAATCGACTATCCGCAATGTCAGCCAAATCGACCGAGGGTACGAACGCATCGATGAGAAATTGCGCGCTTTGGGTGCAGATATTGAGCGAATCAGGGACTAAGCTGTATCACCTATGGGGTATTCTCCCAGAGACCCTTAGAAAAGGAAACAGGGTGCGATCTCGCAAAATTGAGATCGCACCCTGTTTATTTCCACCGTCTCGGGGTGGTCTACAGATCAATTATTCAACAACTATCGTAATCACATTAGGCGATTTCGCTATTTGCTGATTCGACAACATTCAAGAACTGATCCAGAGTCGTGCGTAGCATGGGTTCGGGCATGGCGCCAACCTGGGTATGAACAACCTTTCCACCAGCCACAAACAGCATCGTGGGGATGCCCTGGACATTGAATTTCATCGCCCATTCGGGATCCTCATCGGTGTTAACTTTAGCGATAACTACTTTCCCGGAGTACTCTTCGGCGAGTTTATCCAGAATGGGTGCCACCATGCGACAGGGGCCACACCAGGGTGCCCAAAAATCAACCACGACGGGTAGTTCAGACTGCATCACAGTCTTCTCAAAAGCATCATCTGTTACATGAATAGGTTCAGTATGCATTTTAGCCTCCAATAGCTATTATTTCTCAATCTCGTTCAATCCGGTCTAAATCTCTTCACCGGGAGATAAAATTCGATAAGTAGATTTTATTTCAGCAGTTTTTCCAAGCATTACGCTAGCAGAGCAATATTTTTCTTCCGATAATTCAATCGCCTGCTCTACAGCTTTTTCGTTCAAACCTTCACCCCAAAGAAAATACTCAACTTCGATCTGGCCAAAAACCATGGGATAGGTATCAACTCGTTTACCACGCACATTGACTTTAAAATCCTGCAAGGGCTGACGCTTCTTTTCCAGGATCATGGCCACATCGTAGCCTGTGCAGCCTGCCATTCCAACCAGAAGCAGTTCCATGGGGCCAATTCCAGGCACACCATCGATTTCACCCATTTGGACGCTGCCCCCCGCGGTGTTCTTACCAATAAAAGATGTGCCACCTTTCCATTCTGCGGTTACTTCTTTCCAATCAGCACTCATAGATTATTGTCTCCTTCAGGGATTTAGATGCAATAGGGCAGCTTTGGTTACATACCAAAACCTGAAATAGCCTAAACTTGTAAATCAGTTGTGAAATCTTTCGAATTATCCTGTCATTCTGAGCCCGAAAGGGCGTAGAATCTATCTGAATTTTTTTCCAGATCCTTCGCTGGCCATAGGCCCGCCTCTGGCGCGCTCAGGATGACAATAATAAAAGTTATTCTTGCACATGGCGTCAGTTAAGAGCTACCTTGGCAACTCCCAAAGACTCTTAGTGAGTATAGCATGACAACCAGGCAATGTCAGGTATAATCACCGGCATGAAATTTGACTTCGCATCTCAGCAGATGGGTGAATATAAAGTTGTTACTCCCGTTTTTGAAGGCCCCCTAGATCTGCTGCTCCAACTCATCGAACAAGCCGAACTGGATATCACCAAACTAGCTCTCGCCCAGGTTACCGATCAATACTTGGAGCACATCCAAAATATGCCCAACCAGGAACCTGAAGAGGTATCCGCATTTTTGGTCATTGCCGCCAAGCTGCTGCAGATCAAATCGGAAGCGTTGCTCCCTCGCCCCCCCTCACGAGAGGAAGGTGAAGAAGACCCAGGCGAAGCGTTGGCACGTCAACTGCTGGCATACAAAAAATTCAAAGAGATTGCAGATACGCTCGAACAACGCGAGAGTGACGGTCTGCGCTCTTATCTGCGCCTGGCAGCGCCCCCAAAAGTGCAAGAAAAGGTCGATTTCGGAGAATTCTCTCTGGCAGATCTATTCTCCCTGGCTGAGGAAGTATTTTCCCAGATTGATGACCGCCCCGTGCTTGGAACCGTAGTATCCGTTCCACGGGTAACGATACGCGAGAAAATCGATCACATCGTCAATACCCTCCAGAACCAGCCACAAAGTTCTTTCAGCCAAATCTTAGGAGAGCAGCGCACGCGCCTCGACATCGTCGTCACCTTCATTGCCATGCTAGAATTGATCAAACGTCACTTCGTACGCGCCTCGCAAGACAATCTCTTCAGCGAAATCACCCTCGAGCCGGCCAATGGCTGGGACGATGAGGTCGATTTCGAGCTAGAATTCGGGGAGTGATCGCCGTAAGATTAAACACCTTGGGAAGCTCAATGTATATGGAAGGAATGCAAAGCCCGAACGCAAATGTTCGGGTATTTTTTTAGCACAGCTATCGAGGAAACAGATGCCTAACCGTCTTGCGAATGAAAACTCTCCCTACTTGCTGCAACACGCCGAAAACCCCGTAGACTGGTATCCATGGGGAGAAGAAGCCCTCCAAAAATCCCGCGCGGAAGATAAGCCCATCTTTCTAAGCGTGGGATATGCAGCCTGCCATTGGTGTCACGTCATGGAACATGAATCCTTCGAAGACCCAGAGACCGCGGCAATTATGAACGAGCATTTCGTCAACATCAAGGTCGACCGCGAAGAGCGCCCAGACATTGACAACATTTACATGCAGGCTGTCGTGGCGATGACCGGGCAGGGTGGCTGGCCGATGAGCGTTTTCATAACCCCTGAAGGTCGGCCCTTCTATGGGGGCACCTATTTCCCCCCCGTAGCGCGCTATCGTATGCCCTCGTTCAAAGACGTGTTGCTCAGCGTCGAGAAAGTTTGGAGAGAAGACCGCCAGAAGATCCTGGATAGTGGCGAGAAGATCACCCAGCACTTACAGCAAGCTGAAATCAGGCAGAATTCAGGTAGCGAGATCGATCCCACTTTGCTCCAGGATGCTGGCATGCGATTGGCCCAGTCCTATGATTGGAAGCATGGTGGGTGGGGACAGGCACCCAAGTTTCCCCAGCCCATGGCCATCGAATTCTTGCTCAGACGGGCTACCGGTGGGGACCGCATGGCTTTGGACATGGCCAGCCATGCCCTCAAAGCCATGGCTAAGGGCGGCATGTATGATGTGGTCGGCGGCGGCTTTGCGCGCTATAGCGTCGACGACTATTGGCTGATCCCTCACTTCGAGAAAATGCTCTATGATAATGCTCAACTGGCCCAGGTATATCTGCACGCGTACCTGCTCACTAAAGACGAAGAATTTCGCCGCGTCTGTGAAGCAACCCTTGATTTCGTGCTGCGTGAGATGACACACAGCCAGGGCGGATTTTATTCCAGCCTGGACGCTGACTCCGAGGGTGAAGAGGGCAAATTCTATGTGTGGACGCCGGATGAGATCCAGTCCGTGATCACAGATCCCCAAAAAGCTGCCCTGGTTTTGTCTGCATATGGAGTTACCTCAGGTGGCAACTTTGAGGGGCACACAGTTTTGCAGCGCGTCTTGGACGATGAGCAGATTGCTGAGGAGTTCGGCATTCCCAGCGAGCAAGTGCCTGCGGAATTAGCAGCGCTCCACACCAGCTTGTTGGAGAAACGCGCCGAGCGCATCCGGCCAGGTACGGATGACAAAGTATTGGTTTCCTGGAATGGGCTAATGCTGACGGCGTTCGCGGAGGCAGGGCGCTACCTTGGTCGTTCGGATTACACTGAAGCGGCCAACCGTAACGCAGAATTCTTGCTGACGGCCCTGCGCCCCGGAGATCGACTACTCAGAAGCTGGCGTGAGGGGGTGGCGCGTTACAACGCCTATTTGGAAGATTACGCCGCGCTCATCGTAGGATTGTTGTCCCTTTATCAGAGTGATCCAGACCCGCGTTGGTACATCAGCGCGACCGAGTTGGCTGAGGAAATGATCTCTCACTTTGCTGATCCCGAAGGTGGCTTCTTCGATACTCGTAACGATCACGAAGAGCTATTATTCCGCCCTAAAGACATCCAGGACAACGCCGTCCCATCAGGCAATGCCTTGGCAGCTCTGGCTTTGTTGCAGTTGGCAGCGTATGATCTCAACCTCGAATGGCGCTCCACAGCGGAAAGCATGCTGGCCCAAATGGGTGACAATCTCACTCGCTACCCGACGGGCTTCGGGCAGTGGTTGATCGCCGCGGATTTCGCCCTGGCTTCTGTGAAAGAGGTTGCCATTCTAGGGGATCGAGAATCCGCTCAAACCAAGGCTTTGGTAGATACCCTTTGGAAACAGTATCAGCCCCATGTGGTAGCAGCCAACTCAGAGCAAAACAAAAATCTTGAAGGCCTCGGAGATCTTCAAGATTTCCCTAAATTATTAGATAACCGCACATTGCTCAACGATCAACCCACAGCGTTCGTCTGTCAAGGATTCGTTTGTCAGCAGCCGGTCAACTCGCCAGAAGAGTTAGAAAATCAACTTCAGGAATCTACCTAATATTCTTGTCGCAAAGTTTACCGAAAATAAGGGTGTGCATCGGTGCTTCTCACGCATGCACACCCTTATTTTCGGCCTTCTCTTTAACAGTTTATAACAATAAGGTCACAGGGCAGTGGTCTGAACCGAGGATGTCATCATGGATGATGACATCCTGAACGCGCGGCATCAAGCTCTCGCTGACCAAGAAATAATCCAAACGCCAGCCGGTGTTGTTCTGGCGGGCATTACCCCAATTCGACCACCAGGTATATTGCTCTCGTTCTGGATAAAATGCTCGAAAGGCGTCCACAAAGCCGTGCTCGAGATACTTATCCACCCAGGCGCGTTCCTCCGGCAAAAAGCCGGTGGATTTGCGATTTTGGCGATGGTTCTTGAGATCAATCTCCTGGTGAGAGGTGTTGAAATCGCCGCAAATAATTACTTGTTTGTCATCTGCGTGCATGCGGTCGCAGAGGTCCAATAGATACTCGTAAAACTCCAACTTGAAGCCCACGCGGCTGTGATCTCGGCCCCCATTCGGAAAATATATATTGAAGAGCGTGAACTCATCATAGTGCGTTTGGATTACACGCCCTTCGATATCGAACCGCTCCTCACCCAGGCCCTTTTCCGAATTCAGCGGCTCAATTTGGGAAAATGTGGCCACTCCACTGTATCCTGGTCGTTGCGCCGGATTCCACTCAGCATGCGCCTGTTCTAATTGAATACGCTGGGTCTTGGTAAGCTGATCGGGGCGGGCACGAATTTCCTGCAGGCACAGCACTTCGGGATTATAAGACTCCCACCACTCAGCCGCGCCCTTCCGCAGCGCGGCTCGCAATCCATTGACATTCCAGGTAGTGATTTTCAAGGCTTTCTCTCCTTCTGGTGATCTCATCAAATTGTACCGTACTCCATGCAAGACCGAGGATGGAGAACAGATGACCGCGGTCTTCCGTCATCGGTCCTCCGTCTTACAAAACCATGGTATAACTTACCCAGCCATCTGACAATCCGACTACGAGACTATCTGACCATAAGACGATCGATCACACCTCATGCCCCAATTCGAATTCCACATTTCACGCCAATCCAGAGACCGCTACCAATTTTCTGAAACTCTATTCTCCTTGAGCGGCAATGTCATCTTTGCCAACTTCCACGCCGCGCGCACCTTCGCACAGAAGATGAACGACCAGCGAGATTTGATCCGTTACCCTGAACAAGCCGTCAAAGCGGGTCAGATCAACGCCATGGGCCTGATCGATGAAATGCTGCACTACATGGCGCGCCAGTATCGCTTACAAGTCAACCCTCAGGCGCTGGAAAAGGCCCTGGTATGGCTGGACGCCAAATTAGGCAAGGAAAAAGTTGATAAGACCTTACGCCGCTTCGCCGATGAATTTCCACCGCTGTCTGTCTACCTGGGAGAGTGCACCATCGATGAATACCTGTGGGGGCGAACCGATGGCTTACTCAACCGCCAGATCGCCCTGGAAGAAATGCTCTTGCTCTGGCTGGCCAATGCCAATCCAGCATTTACTCCATACAGGGAACTCTTCGATGACAGCAATCTCGAAAAGCACACCATCTACCCAAAGATCATCGGCCAACTGCACGACTTCTTCGAGACCCAACCCGCCTATGGGCCCGAGAATCAAACCCTGATCCAGCTTTTGAGAGCCCCGGCCCTGGCATCGCCGCACTCCCTCACCGCCCAATTGGAGTATCTGCGCGAGCGTTGGGGGGTGATTCTCGGTGAATACTTGCAAAGATTATTGAAGAGCATTGACTTTGTCAAAGAAGAAGAGAAGCCCATCTTCATGGGAGTAGGCCCGGGACCCTCTCTGGTGCCAGAGTATCCAATTTCGTCCGCAGATTACCCCGAAGAGGAACGTTTCAGTCCCGACAGTGACTGGATGCCGCGTCTGGTGTTGCTGGCGAAAAACGCCTATGTCTGGTTGGATCAATTAGCCAGGGAATATCACCGTGAAGTCCAGCGTCTCGATCAGGTTCCCGATGAGGAACTCGACAAATTAGCCCGCTGGGGCTTCAGCGGCCTATGGTTGATCGGCCTGTGGGAACGCAGTCCCGCCTCCCAGCGCATCAAACAGCTCTGTGGGAATCCCGATGCGGTCTCGTCTGCCTATTCTCTCTTCGATTATGTGATTGCCGACGATCTCGGCGGCGAAGAGGCTTATTTGAATTTGCGCAGCCGGGCCTGGCAGCGCGGCATCCGTCTGGCCGCGGATATGGTGCCCAATCATGTGGGGATCTATTCCAAATGGGTGGTCGAGCATCCCGATTGGTTCGTTTCCCTGGATCATTCCCCCTTCCCGACCTACAGCTTCGATGGAGAAAATCTCTCCCACGATGAGCGAGTAGCGATCCACCTGGAAGACCACTATTATTCACGCAGCGATGCCGCCGTGGTGTTCAAGCGTGTAGACCATTGGACTGGCGACACGAAATTCATCTACCACGGCAACGACGGCACGGCCATGCCCTGGAATGATACGGCCCAACTGAACTTTCTTAACCCCGAGGTGCGTGAAGCCGTCATCCAGACCATCTTACATGTGGCGCGCAAATTCCCCATCATCCGCTTTGACGCTGCTATGACCCTGGCCAAGAAGCACTTTCAGCGCCTGTGGTTTCCTGAACCTGGCTCCGGGGGAGATATCCCTTCACGAGCAGAGTACGGCATAACGCGCCAAAAATTCGATGAAGCCATCCCCATAGAGTTTTGGCGCGAGGTCGTGGACCGGGTCGCCCAAGAAATTCCAGACACTTTGCTTTTGGCAGAGGCTTTCTGGATGATGGAAGGGTACTTTGTGCGCACCCTGGGGATGCACCGCGTCTATAACAGCGCCTTTATGAATATGCTGCGTGATGAGAAAAACGCCGAATACCGCCAACTGATCAAGAATACCCTGGAATTCGATCCGCAAATCCTCAAGCGTTACGTCAATTTCATGAACAACCCCGACGAAGAGACCGCCATTGAGCAGTTTGGCAGCGATGACAAATATTTTGGCATCTGCACGTTGATGGCCACCATGCCCGGCTTGCCAATGTTCGGCCATGGCCAGGTCGAGGGCTATCACGAGAAATACGGCATGGAATACCATCGCGCCTACTGGGATGAATACTCCGACACAC
>CAYTKR010000183.1:0-8789 GCA_964438295.1 uncultured Anaerolineales bacterium | reverse complement strand
GATTTAGGGGTGAGGGGGGTGCTCCGCACCCTCTCACCCCTAAATCTGGGGGATTTCTACGGTAATTCCTAGAGAGCCTTCTTGTTTTGTCATTGCGAGGGAGCAATGCGACCGAAGCAATCTGAATCTAGGTATAAAGGGATATAGATTTCCTTGCTCAGCTTAGCAAAGCTCAACTGCTCGCAATGCCATCAAATTGATAATTCTCCTCTCATCACGGTGACCGCCTGGCCACCGACTTTGACAGTTTCAATGTCCTCAGGGGGGCCAACCACTTCAACGGTGGCCAGCCCTGGACGGTTCATCCAGTGGCCTTGTTCGGCCACAAAAACAGGCACTTTGATTAATCCGTGATGCCACAAAAAAGCCGCCATGCCGCCCGTGGCTGATCCAGTAAAGGGGTCTTCAGGAGTGTCCGGCGGCACGCCGAAATGTCGCGCAAAGGTTTGGCCAGCATCAGTGACGCCGCCCAGACAAAACAGATGCGGGCTGAAGAAATCGGATTGAGCGCGATATTCTTCATAAGCACCAACATCTACCCGAATGCGACGTAGCACCTCGTGGTCCCGCACGGCGATCATCAGTTGGGGTGTGCCAGTGCTGACTGTTTGAATGGGTGCGTTTGAAAGGGCGTCCCCTGGTGATAGCCCGAAGATGGGCATCACCTCAGTGGGATCGTGCGTCGCCATGAATTGGGGTTTCTTCTGCGACATCACGATGCGCTCAACCTGACCCTCTTTGGAGAATATCTCTACCTCGATGGGGCCAACTTGAAGTTCTAGCGTGATCGTTGTATGCTCGCTCTCCAACAAAAAGCGCCCGGTTTCGATCAGTGCGAAGGTTGTGGCGATGGTGGGGTGCCCTGCCAGGGGAATCTCCTCGGCTGGGGTGAAGTAGCGCGCGCCGAATGTTGCCACATTGGACTGCCTGACAAAGGCAGTCTCGGAGAGATTCATCTCTTTTGCAATGGCTAGCATTGTGGCAGCGTCCATCTCATCTGTGTCGAAGAGCACCGCGCAGGGATTGCCACCTAAAGGCTGGCTGGTGAAAGCATCAACTTGAAGGATTTCGTAGGTAGGCATATCAATAAATCTTTCTGTGATCTCCGTGCACAGCGGTGAAAATTATTTTGAAATAGGCTCAACGATCTGCCAGGTTTGGCCGCCGTTAACGGTCTTGACCAGCGCAATTTCATCCAGATTGCGGGCCACAGCCCAGCCGTTGAGTGTGTCGACGAAGCTGAACTGCCCATCCCAATTGACCGTCTTCACCGGGGCCCAATTGAGTCCGCCATCGCTGGTCTGGTAGTAATCTCGCCCGAACGCCCAACCTTGATCTTTATCCAGAAATAGCAAACTATCGACAGGGGAGGGCAGTAAGGTGTGTTGCCAGGTAACTCCCAGATCATGGGTAGTATAGATGTAGCTGAACGACCAGACATCATAGGAACTGGCCTCTTCTCCATACAGGCGACATTTTACGATCATTGCAGCACTCTCTTCGCCCGTAAATACTAAGCTCGAGGTAAGGCAGCGGCTGAACTCGGTGAACCAATCGTGCTCTGGAGGAGCAGGAAGGAACACATCTTCCCAGGTCTGTCCGCCATCGCTGCTCGCCTCGTAAAAAGCGCCTGCCATCACCCCTAGGTTGTCCTTGGTAACCCAGCCAATATCTACATTCAGGAATTCCAATCCAGAGTTGTGCAAGCTCTGCAGCCCAATGCCATAGGGATCTGTGATGCGTGCCCATGTTGCACCTCCGTCTTGCGTGGAAAAGAGATAGCTGTAATCGTGGCTCATTCCTGCGTCTACATGCACCAGCAACCAACCCCGTTTATCATCGACAAAGGTAAAAGCTTCTGGCACGAAGAAAGCTTCCAAGCCCATTACAGGTAAGGCGCTGCTGGGGTTCCAGGTCATCCCGCCATCTTGAGTGAACCAAACATACTGGTCACCAATCGGTGGGGGGGCACCCTCGAGCGTGTAGATCACCCAGGCAAAACGCTCATCGGCAAAATATGCCCAGGCGGTTTTTTTGTTTGCTGGATCTTGCGATGCAGGCTCAGGTGGTGTGCGGTCGCTCCAGGTTTGCCCGCCATCTTCGGTGTATAGGATATGATCATTGCCTCCCAAATAGCCCTGATGCCCGATGCCCCAGCCCTGTGTCTCGTCTAGCATGTGAATCAGTGTGATAATGATCTCTTCCCCAGGTTTGAGTGCTGCCAATTTGGGACCGGCTGGAATTTGGGCAGGTGCAGGGGTGGGGCTGGGAGGAAGGTCCTGAGCTGTTGGGGTTTCAGATGGACTGCTCTTTGCGAAGGGGATTGATCCCGTGTTCAACATAGGACGATCAACTTGATGGGACGCGAGACTATTCCCCCGGAGGAGGGTACAGCTCCCAATGAGCGCGATGGAAATTAATAAGTAAGGAATTATCCGGCGCATAGTGTTGATCTCCTTTCGATCAGATTACAGAAACAAAAAAATCCTATCATCCCAGAGGACGAAAGGATTTGACTTCCGCGGTACCACCTCAATTCACCACAAATATTGGTGCTCTCACTGCGCTTGACTTACCCTAAGGTGCATCAAGGCTTCGCTGTAACGGGCTCACCCGTGCAGGTCTACTATCCTGTTTGCAGGAGTTCTTCTGCATTGCATCCAGGCGACTTTCAGTGAGTGGTATCTGAGGGCGGCTTTCAGCCTGCGGCCAACCCATCTCTAACAGCTCCTTGCTCACTTACTCCTCCTGGACGAGGAGTATTTGGTTGTTATTTGGCATTATACACATTATAAAGTTGCCCGTCAAGCACGTTTTGTGAAATATGTCACATTTCTTGACGAAGCACATTGGTTTGTGCTATCCTTCGTTGATTCAAAAATCAGAGGTTGGTTATGATACAACGCGAGCGAGTTTCAGACAATGTATATGTGTTTCAGAGTGAGATTTATGCCCAGGTGAATTCGGGTGTGGTTGTAGGTTCAGATTGGGCTGTTGCTATCGATACATTGTCATTTCCGGAAGAAACCTTAGAGATCAGAGATTTTGTCGAGCAGGAATTGCAAGTACCGATACGGTATGTGATCAACACCCATTATCACGCAGATCATGCCTGGGGGAGTTGTTATTTCCCAGGAGCAATAGTGATTTCACACCAACGATGTCGCGAGTTGCTAAAGAAGCGCGGGGTACCATCATTGGATGAGGCACGCCGACAAAATTCGAGTTTCCAGAAGTCAAAGATCATTTTGCCTCACATGACCTTCAGTGAGGGCGAGCTTAGCCTAAAGGTGGATAAGAAGACGTTAACGATGATCCCACTTCCTGGCCACAGTCGCGATGGAATTGGTGTGCTAAATGTGGAGGACCGCATTTTGTTTTCCGGTGATGTGTTTATGCCGATACCCTATTTGGTAGATGGGAACATCGAGGAAATGATCAATTCCTATAAATATATCCGCAAAATGGGCTTAGAGAATATCGTTCAGGGTCATGGCGAGGTGATCTTGCGAGGAGAGGTCGAGGATACAGTAGACAGCCATTTGGCATATCTTTCCAGCATCCGCAAGGCTGTCCGGCAAGCAGGTCGACGAAAATACCCTGCCGATTTATTGGAGACTATTGATGTAGAATCGTGCGGAAAAAGCCGTGTGATCTTAGGGGGATTGGCTGAAGACCTTCACCAGAGGAACTTGTTTGCTTTGCACGAGCAATTTTTTGGAGAACCCCCAGCATTCTCTTCTACGGAAGAGTGGTAAGTCAATTCCATAACACGCTTAAAAACAAAGGGTTACAAGCGTGGTACCACGCTTGTAACCCTTTGTTTTTAATATTGTCTCAGTTGGCGATCCCAACTTTTTATTGCAATGAAGTCACCTGATTTTGTGAATTTTTGCTTTCGCGCTGGGCGTTCACGCGTTTGGCACGCCAGCCGACCACGCGTTCGGTGCCGTTCAGCAGGCGTTTTAGATTGGGGCGCAGGGACCAAATGATCAAGATTTCTGCCAGCAAACAGTAGACTAAATACTGCCATGGCGAGAGACCCAGATACGCCCGTATCGCAAAGACAATAGCAGCGATTATGGGAATGCTGATGGTTGCCACAGAGGCAAACCCAATCCCAAAGAGAATCAGTGCCCCCACGGGTACCAGGATGAATATCAAGGGGGGCCAATAAGCAACCGCGCCACCCAGAGCAGGGGCGCCTCCCGCGCCACCTCGCCAGCGGATGCGTCCTGATTCATCGCGTCTGATCAAATAGATGGAATAGTTGTGTCCGATGATGTTGATCGCGGGAGCGAGCACCGCCAGCCAAACCGCTCCAGGTGTCAGGGTTTTGGCGAGCCAAACAGCAATTATGCCTTTGGCGATATCAAGAAAGCTTGTCAATAATCCTATCCAAAAACCAGCTGCGCGCATGGCATTGGTTCCACCAGTACGTCCACTTTGAATATGGCGCACATCCTCTCCGGTAGCCAACTTGACAGTGATCAGCCCCATAGGTATGGAACCGACTAGGTAAGCCAGTAATAATACTGCAATTGCATTCCAGACTTGCATGCAAATTCCTCCAATGGATATGGGCGATCCAGAAACCACCCAGGGTTGATTTTGTGCTACTGATAACCCAAAATGAAGTCTAGGGTTGCTGCGGTTTCGACTGTATTCTATGCAGAGTAGAGAGATACCCTGGCTTGCAGGAGTATTTAGAGTACCAGCAAGGCAACACCCCAGGTCATGATTAATACGATAATTGGTTCCATGATCAACTCATGCCAGGCCTTCTCATTGAAAATTCCTGAGGCCAGATTGATCAATGCGTATGTCAACCCCACGAGTGCAATGGCAAATGTCGCCGGGGAAATGGGCAGGTAGTATATCGCGGCCGTAATCTGCCCGGTGACCAACATGATGATGATACTGGGTATAAATGACCACTCCCCAGCTAACTGCAAATGGAGCACTCGCAAAGACACTAGCCCGGTTGCTATCACGATTGTAGGGACGATAATGAATAATCGCATCCCGCTTGAACGCACGATGAACACCAAGGAAAAGAACAGCGCATAAGCTACTGCTGATAAAGCCATCGAAGCAGGCAGCCGACGCAGATCGCTTGGGTCAACCGTAATGTATTCTGCGATGACAACCAGGATCAAGACAACGGTGCCGATGGCAAAGCCTACCCACCAAACAATTCCGAGGGGCTGGCGGATGAGAGCGACACCAATCGCCCAGGCTGTCAATGTTGGCAGCAGCCAATGTTGGATAGTGTATCTCCCCTGGAGGGCTGGGTGTTCCCGCAGCAGCCAATCGACCCCTGAACTGGTGATCCCAATTACGAAGATTCCCACAATGGTATTAATGTTCAGGTCGAAGCTTAGATAAGCACCAGGAAAGGGGATGAAGTATTCGCGTGCCGGGAACTGAAGGAAGCGCGCCAATATATAGATCAGCAAAATGGACGCTGCTAGGATCGAAATGCGATCTAATTTTGGGAGATGCTTGGATTGGGCCACGCTGTGCATTTTACCCTCTCTGAGGCATTGTCGCAATCAGGCACAACGTGTTTGCAGTCATCGAAGGAGGTTACAGGTGTCATGGTGTGTTGGGAATCCACAGGGATTCCCGTCCGTGGCGATCTAAAGTATGCTAGACTCTATAACATGGTGAAATTATCAGGGAAAACGCTAGGTCAGTGGGGCGAGTCAATTGCTGCGGATTATCTTGGGCAACGCGGATATTCGGTCATCGAGCAAAACGCTCGGACAGCGTATGGCGAGATCGATCTTATCGCGCGTTGGGAAAACTCAACAATTTTCGTGGAAGTCAAGACGCGCTCGAGCACCCGATTTGGATATCCAGAAGAGGCGATCACGGCGCGGAAATCGAAACACTTGATCGAATCTTCCCAGGCGTACCTCATGGAGCATCCAGAACTGGATGGTGATTGGCGCATCGATGTGATTGCAATCCAGCGATTGGATCCTTCAGAAGACCCAAAGATCGAACATTTTGAGAATGCAGTCAACTGAAGCCACATTTCCACTGATCATTATCCTGGGTCCTACGGCTGTCGGTAAAACGGAAGCATCCCTGCAACTGGCTGAGCGCCTGGATGGGGAGATCATTTCTGCGGATTCGCGCTTGCTATATCGCGGTATGGATATTGGGACAGCCAAACCTGCGCTGGAAGAACGCCAACGCGTGCCGCATCATCTGATCGATGTGGCTGACCCGGACCAGGTTTGGAGCCTGGCAATGTACTTAGCGGCAGTCAAAAGCGCGCTGAGGAATATTCATGAGCGCGGGCGTTTGCCATTCATGGTGGGTGGCACAGGTCAGTATGTGCGAGCTGTGGTTGAAGGGTGGCAGATCCCTGAAGTGCAGCCGGATCCACGTTTGCGGACGGTCTTGGAAGCCTGGGCAATGGAGATCGGCCCGGAAGCGCTGTACCAGCGTCTGGTGAGCATAGACCCTGAGGCTGCGACACGCATCGAGCCACAAAATTTGCGCAGGACGGTGCGGGCTTTGGAGGTGGTGTTATCCACTGGGCAATTGTTCTCAACCCAAAGGGAGGTTGAAAAACCCCCTTATGATGTATTGATGCTGGGGTTGACGCGTCCCCGCGAAGAACTGTACGAGCGCATCGATGCGCGTATCCAAAATATGTTCGCTGAGGGTCTGGTAGAAGAAACACGGATTCTGCTTGAACGAGGTTATTCACCCGACCTACCGCCTCTGTCGGCCATCGGCTATCGACAGGTGATCCAATATTTGAAAGGTGAAATCCCTATGGATGATGTTGTCGTGCAAATGAAGCGCATTACGCGGCGTTTTGTGCGCCATCAGGCCAACTGGTTCAAGGAAGATGACCCAAATATTGAGTGGTTCCAAGTTGGAACTGGTTCCATAGATGAAATGGAGGTGAAAATTCGCAATTTTCTCCGAAAATAATTTGACATTCTCCCTAGAAGTAATCTATACTATTGCTAGGAAAACCCAGATACCTAAGGAGTGAAACATGAGCGACCGACCATGGCTAGAGCGGTACGATGAGGGGGTGCCGCAGACGATTGATTACCCCGAAGTTCCCTTGTTTTATTTCCTCGAAGAATCAGCAAAAAAATACCCCGATGCCCCCTGTACGATCTTCAAGGGGGCCAAGATCTCGTACAGCGAGATGGTCGAACGCACGGACAGGTTCGCCGCCGCCCTGGCGGGCTTGGGCGTCAAGAAGGGAGATCGGGTGGGGATCTTTATCCCCAACACACCACAGTTTGTAATCGCTTACTTTGGTGCGCTAAAGGCGGGAGCAGTAGTTGTCGCCACGAACCCGCTCTATACTGCGCGCGAGATCGAGCATCAGGCAAATGATTCCGGAATGGAATTGGTGATTGTGATGAGTAACTTTTACAACACAGTCAAAGAAGTGCAGCCGAAGACAAAGATCAAGCAGATCATCGTAACCAATATAAAAGAGACCTTGCCCCCAGTTACGGCATTCCTATTCACATTGCTCAAGGAGAAGAAAGCTGGCTTTCGGGTTGAGTTGGAAGAGGGTGATATTTGGTGGGAGGAATTCATTGCTCCGTATAAACCTGAAGACAGACCGAAGGTTGATGTGGGACCCGATGATGTAGCGATCTTCCAGTATAGTGGGGGAACTACAGGCACTCCCAAAGGTGCCATTGCCCTGCATCGTAATTTAGTGGCCAACTCTTTGCAGATTCGACGCTGGATGCCTCAGGCTATCGATGGTGAGGAAGTGGTGTTGATGGCCATCCCACTGTATCATGTCTACGGCATGGTGGCGGGGATGAACTTTGGAATGGCAACCGGCGCAGCCCTGGTAATGGTCCCCAATGCACGCGATATTAAAGACGACCTTGATAATTTACAGAAGTACAGGGCTACTATTTTTCCTGGTGTGCCTACGTTGTATAACGCCATTAATAACTGGCCGGACGTCCTGGCAGGAAAATATGATCTCAGTTCGATCAAGGCCTGTATATCAGGATCTGCCGCATTGATGCGTGAAACTAAGGAAGCCTTTGAAGATTTGACAGGTGGGGTGGTCTTTGAAGGGTTTGGGCTTTCAGAGGCTCCTACGGCAACTCACTGTAATCCGTTGCTAGGTGAAAACAAAACGGGCTCAGTGGGTATGCCCTTGCCAGATGTAGATGCCCGTATCGTCAGCCTGGATGACGAAGTCACCGTGCTGCCGGCTGGAGAGGTGGGTGAGTTGGTCATCCAGGGTCCTCAAGTTTTTAAGGGGTATCATGAAATGACCACTGAAACCAAAAATGCATTGCGCGATGGTTGGCTATACACAGGCGATATTGCTCGCATGGATGAAGATGGCTACTTCTACATCGTCGATCGTAAGAAGGAAGTCATCAAGCCGGGTGGGTTCCAGGTGTGGCCGCGCGAGGTCGAGGAAATTATCTCCGATAACCCAAAGGTCTTAGAGGTTGGAGTCGCCGGCATTCCTGATCCCAAGCGAGGCGAAACAGTCAAAGCCTGGGTGGTGGTAAAGCCCGATGAAACGTTGACCGAAGGGGAAGTGCGTGAATTCTGCAAGGACAAGATGGCGGCTTATAAGGTGCCAACTCACGTGGAATTTCGCGATGAGTTGCCCAAGACGACAGTCGGGAAGATCTTGCGCAGAGAATTGGTGAGAGAGCACAAAGAAGCCATGTAAAAAAAATTCCCAAAAATAATAGAGCGGGTTGCGTTCTGAACTGACCCCAAAAAACTAGACACGAAAAAAGGCACCCCCTGTGAGA
>CAYTKR010000182.1:0-9135 GCA_964438295.1 uncultured Anaerolineales bacterium | reverse complement strand
GGTCTCCCGACCGAGTCACTCCGGCACGGTCAGGAGACCGGCCAAAGCTCAAAAATAAAAATTTTTAGTCACTTAGTTTACAGTGTACTAGATTGAAGGAATCTACAGAAATTTCCGCGCTCTCCACGTCTCCGCGGTGAAAAAATTAGTTTATTGCCAGAGGCCTAGGATAACGCCCATGACCAGAAGACCAACCAAGTAGGTCCCGGAATTGATGAACCAAACCAACGTGGAACGACCCTCGAAAGCGTGATTGGCGGCAAAAGAAAAGCCGGTGAACCCCAACCACATAAAAAGTCCGGTGAGCAGACCCGGCAAAAATCCGGAAACGCCCGCCCAGGCGATTACATTGGCCAGGAAAAAGGCCATCAGCAGGGAGTTGATCACGGCGATGACATAATCCATGGGACGCTGGTTCTCATTGGCCCATTCACGGGTCTTGCCAATCCCTTCCAGCCAGGGCTCTGCCCAGGCTCCGTACCATACCGCGCCAATGACCATATTGGCCACTGCGGACACTAATACTGCCAGCCAGTTTAAGTCGAAAGTAAGCATTTGTTTTCTCCTTTATATAAGAAATGATTAATAGACTTGATTGTTACAACCCAAAACATTTGTTCTGGTTACGCAAGAATATGAGAATTCGATTAAGTGTAGGCTTTGGGAGTATCGCTTAGAAAAGCCCACACCATGATAAATGAAAAGATGAGACTGACCGCGCCAACAATCATCACCGCTCCTAGACCCTGCCAGTTCCAAAGCGCTGTCGTCAGGGGTGGTCCTAACCCCAAACCGATGCCATTCCCCAAAGCGACCAGCGAGAAAACCGTCGCCCGGGCATCTGGAGCTTGCTCACCATAGAGTGGGAACAATGAAACAATCCCAAACTCGACCAAGACTCCTGTAATCACCAAAGCCACCCTGATCCAAGACAAATTCCCTTGAGTCAGCGGAATCAGCATGAATGCAAGCGCTGCCAGCGCAATGCCAATCATGCTACCGCGCCGCTTTCCGATGCGGTCGATAAACAGGCCGGATAGGATCACACCTGTCAGCTCTGCTACCCCAATACTGGTTGCCATCAATCCCAGATCCACAGCATCGAAATCGAAATCGGCGCTCAACCAAATGCTCCAGAAGGTCATAAAAATGCCCACGGCAACAAAAAACAGCATCGAGACCACCACTGAAGCCATTACATTCCGCCGCTTGAATACCTGCCAGACGCCGATATTCGCAGAATCAGATTGTGTGCGCGTCTCGGTTGCCGGCAATTTGAACCAGATCACAATGGCCGCGAGCAGACTAAGGGCGCTCAGGATCAAAAAAGGTGTTCGCCAACCCCAGGCATCGATCACCCAACCGACGATCGGCATGATGGCCATACCAGAAAACGCGAAGGAAATATCCACCGAGGCCAACGCCCGGCCGCGCCGTTCGAAGGGAGCCAGATCGCTGATATAGGCTTGCTGCGCGGGCAAAATGGAATTCACAGCTAAACCAACGAGAATAATGGGAAAAGCGCTCCACCATCCCGTTGAGAGTGCTATTCCTACCATACCGAGAACTTGTGAGATAAGTCCCCAGGCCATGATCTTTCGGCGGCCATAGCGATCAGCCCATACGCCCATCAGCGGGCCCAACAATCCAGTCATCGACCTTAACGTCAACAGCCAACTGAAGGCGCTGATACTCAAGTTCAAACCTGCTGAAATTTGGGGAATGAATGGGTACGCCATTCGGAAGCTAGTATCGACTACCAACCGAATGGTGAAGATCATCAAGATTAAACTCAGGCTCAAACCGAAAAAATTTGCCCCACGCTCAAATAACGATAATTGATTTTTTGATTGCTTCAAGAAATCCTCCACACAGTTTTCCCAAACGGGGATGCGCTAGTATAGCGCGAGGTTGAGTTGTATGCAATCCACCACAAATGGGACTTAGGGAAACACATGGAGTCCTACTGAGTCAGTCAAACCATGATGTACGTCAACCGCGGTCTGGAGGTCATCGGGCCACCTGTGCTCTTCAACTGCCGTCCTGAGATTACAGAGAGCACCCTCGTCAGCACGGCTTGAACTCAGTACACATTTGCCTTTACCAGATATTTAGGGGGAATTTATTCACACCTTATTGATCTTCCATAAAAATCCGTTAAAGTGGTAAAAAAAGGATCGCTAAAAGAGAACCCCATGCTTCAAGACATTCCGCCAAATGAGTTCGCTTCTTTCAAGGATGTGATGCATATTCACGAACGAGGCGACTGCATCATTACTGAAGGCGATTTGAATAATAAAGCCGTATTTTTGCTCCGCAAAGGGGAAGTCGAAATTTACAAGAATTCAAAAGACGGACGCAAATCCATTTCAAAGATCAAAGCCCTGAACTTCTTCGGCGAGATGGGACTGCTCAGCGACAAACCCCGCAGCGCCACCGTAGAAGTGTGTTCGCAAAGGGCCTTGGTCTACAAAATCGAACAACCCAGCCTGCATGCCATTTTGGCCAACCCAACCTGGGGGGGAAAGTTATTATCCCGTTTGGCTACAGACCTGGAACAAAGGAACCAACAATTGGTGAAATACCAGGAATCGGCACGCATGATCGCTGTGGATTTGGAGGAAATGGTTGGGAAGTATTCCAAATTAAAGCGAGATCACGACCATCTTAAATCAGGTGCTGTAGAAATATTTAGCGCCCTAAGTGGCCTTTATAAACATATTGGCTTTAGCGCCATCATCAACACTCGCGATTGGTCGTACTTGATCGCTCTGGATAAAACAGTAAAAAAGCTACTAAAATCTCGTTTACCAGAAATTCAACAAGAATTGATTCCAGCAGGGCCAGAGAAATGGAAACAACTCTATCAAGAAGGGATCCTGCCTGAGATCTTATATTCGAGTATGCAGCATGAAGAAGAATAAGTGTTTTGCGGTTTGTGGCTTGAAATAATACTGACCGGTTTCACCGCAAAACCTGTGTAAAATGCCGGTATTTTCTCTCAATATATTTGGGATTCTTTCCGGCATTTACTTAGGAGTTCAGCCGCGTTGTCCTTCTTGGATCTCATTCCCCACCCAGGTCACTGAATATTCCGTCGTCTCACCTTGTATCGCCATCCCCGGATCATCTTTCTGCCAGACACCCTTCATGCCGTGCTCACGCGCCGCCAACTCGAAATGGCACATGGCAATCCCCATATCAATGCGCTGCAGATCGGCCATTTGAAGCATTTTGGCGTACTTGCTGGTGCGGTAGCCGCGCGAGCGCCGCAAATAGAAATGCCAATGACTCCCATCTTTGATAACCCGCCAGGGCTGACGGTTGGAGGCCGAGGGCCCTAAGCGGACCATTTCCAGAGGAAGGGCAAATTCTCCCGCTGATTCCCTGGTGAGGGGAGTCTCGAATCCCCCCACGAAGAACAGCTTCTCCCAAGGCAAACGCCGATCAGAGCCCGCAGCTTCCCGGATCTTCCCATCCAGCCAGCGTGGCCGTTCGGCAACGTAGCCTACAGATGTCACTGCAGGAATAGTTTCGAATCCATTGAGATTGATCTTTTTGGCAAAGCGGCTTTTGGTAAACGTGCCACCCAGCCAGCATGTCCCCAGGCCGAGATCGGTGGCTTTCAAGATGATCGCTTCCATGGAATAGCCGAAATCTTCCAGGTTGTTATGTCCATCGCCCATAGCCCCTACGATGAAAGCAGACGCATCCTTGATGAAGCCATAGGTGCCTAACCCCCTCAGGGCTTTAGCATCCCCCTCGCGGGCAGAAACCAACTCGAACCTGGTCTGATTGCCCAGCGGCCCACGCGCAACCTGGGCTATGAACGCCCTCAATTGGTTCAAAGAATCCGCATCAATGGTTTTCTGATGGTAAGTCCGGCAGGAAAACCTTTCCTGGATAATCTCAATAATTGGTCTTTGAAATCTCAAATCAATGCCTATGTTTGGGTTGTTTTGTCTTCGGCCATCTCGATCAATTGGCAGTTTATGGCGTAATTGCGCATGCGCAGGGGCCGCAGCTCTTCGATGCTGTCATCGATATCAATCTCCCCTCCAAAAAATCGATGCTCGATGATCTGCGCTGCCTGGATGTTGCGCTGGCGCTCTTCAACCAGAGAATTGCTCCGAGAATTTGTAAGATCAGATCCGCTCGCCATTTTCTCTCCTTTTCGCAGAAAATCCAATTTGTATCTGTTCAGCGACCTTCCTCAAGAGAGTATCCAAATGTGTCTTAAAATGTTCAAATTCGAAGCGGTGAGTCCGCTGGAAGAAATAGGGGTGGGGTAAAGCCCCCACCCCAATATCTTCCACTGAATTTTTGATTAACAACCTACCGCGAAAGCCCTGGTCGGTAGACATGCGACCAGCCCGCGCCATCACAGTTCTTGCAACGATCGGCCTGTTCGGAATTTTCATCTTGGCCACTGCCGCGACACCAAGGGCATCTCCGGGCAGGTTGCGCAACGAGCACACTACCTTCGCCTTTGCACATATGACAAACCGTACTGTACTGACCAAATTTGCCTGTGCCTTCGCACCATGCGCAGGTCTCAGGAGCAAATTGAATAAAGGGGGTTACCATTCTCCACCTCCAAAGTTTTTTTACTAAGCAATATTGTATCGCGAGATTCCTTTTCCTTACCCCGTATTCACTCTGTTTCATGACGTTATGCGTTTCTCTAGGAAGTGCTGGGACGGTACATCAGCGTTAGGGATGAGTTGGGTACTTCGCACCTATCTCATCCCTAACGCTGGATAATTCAATGGCGCGCGCCAGAAACTCATGTAAGCAAATCGAACGATAACCAATCAATAGCAGTAGTACATAATGGAATAGCTTTTATGGAAAAGTCACAATCACGTAATTCTCCAAAAATATGGGACGCAGGGGGCTTTGCCACCCTGCATCCCATATTTTCGAGAACTTCTTGATTTCATGATAGAATTGCGGCTCACAGCTATTCTCGACTAAAATCATCCTAATTTATGGCGGAGATCACAATGTCCAAATTCAAACTCCTTGCGTTTTTCACCCTTCTTTCGATCCTACTGGTGGCTTGCAGGCCAGATTCTGATGCGGCCCTTGGTTCAGCTGCTGAGATTTCTCAAGAAGAAGCATCGGACCCAGATGCGGAAGATTCACCTGAGCTAGAGGAACCAGCAGAAGCGGAGCAGGATGTCGCAGATACGAACCAGTCAACTGCGGATGAACCGACTCAAATCTCTGGCACCATCGAGATATCCAACGCAGCCATCATGGAGATCTACTTCAATCAGCGCTTCGTGATGCTCGAGGACCTAGCGGGCTTCATCGAGCGAGACTACGAATACCAGCAGCCTCTAGAATCCCAGATCATCGGTCCTATCATGTTGAGCGATGAGGGCAATTTCACCTTTTCACTCAGCTTACCAGCACTGCCTACGAGCCCGCTCAACGATGTCGACAATGACGACAGCGAGGATTTGGGCGTGCAAATATGGCAGATCTCGATGCTGGCGAACTACATCGATGACCCCTTCCTGGGCGAAGATGAAACAGGTGGATGGAAGGCCAACTACACCTCCGCACGCATCGATTCTGAGAACAAGAATGAGATTATCGGCGGTGTCATCCTGGTATGGGCTCCCGACGACCAGCAAGAATTCCCCAGTGGGTTTGGCGAGGATGGCTTGCTGTTCACCGCAGATGACCCCCCTGCTCCCCTCTCTGCGGGTTATTCTTTCGTAAACCTCGAAAATGAGCCATTCGAATTCTTCAAGGACAGCACCGCAGACCTGACCCTCTACGAGGGCGAGTTGACGGTCAACGATTTCAGCCAGATGAGCTGGAGCGAAGGCTTCGAAGCCCTACACACCAAACTCTCTACCGAGTACCCCTTTACGGAGATGAAAGGTCTGGATTGGGATGCGCTGTACGATGAATTTGCCCCTTTGATTGAGGTCGCAGAGGCTGATGGTGACGAGACGGCATACTTCCTGGCGCTGCGCGATTACAGTTGGTCCATCCCCGATGGACATGTCGGCCTGGGCGGCAGCAGCATCGCCAATGAGATGTTCGCACAGGAAACGGCTGGGGGCTACGGCTTTGCCATCATTGGTTTGGATGACGGGCGCGTAATCGCTCACATCGTTTCAGAGGACGGACCTGCCTCGAAAGTTGGAATGGTTTGGGGTGCAGAAATCCTGGAATGGAACGGCACACCGATCAACCAGGCCGTCGCTGAAGTGATTCCCTGGTCCATGCCCTTCTCGACAGAAGAGTCCAAGGTCGTCCAGCAGTATCGCTACCTGCTGCGCGCACCCTTGGAAGTCGAGGCGGAAGTAACCTTCCAAAATCCTGAGGATGAAGAGCCCATCACCGCAACCATCCAGTCGGTGGCGGAACTCGAAACCTTCAATGCCACCAGTGTCTACGCTGGCTTTGACCGCAACAGCCTGCCCGTAGAATATGAGATCCTGCCAAGTGGTTTTGGGTATATCAAGATGACAACGCTCTCTGAAGATATCACCCTGATCATCCGCTTGTGGGAATGGGCCATTGAACGCATGATCCTCAATCAAGTACCTGGGATCATCCTCGATATGCGCCAGAATGGCGGGGGCAGCCCCTTGGGAACTTACTTCGCCAGTTTCTTCGTTGAAGAGCGCATCGATCTCAGCCGCTCCTATTATTTCAGCGAAAAAAGTGGAGAATTCGAAACCTTTGGTCCGCCCGATTATACCGAGCCCGACGACAAGCTTTACTACGACGGCCAACTGGCAGTTTTGGTCAGCCCTGCCTGTGCCAGCGCCTGTGAAAATGTCTCCTATGTGCTAGGTCAACTCCCGCAAACGCGCGTCTTGGGGTATTACGCTTCCAACGGCATCTATGGTGAGGTAGCTCGGGGGCAATACCGGCTGCCTGGTGGATACAGCTTCCAAGTACCGACAGGCATGACCCTGGATATGGACGGTAATATCATTATCGAGGGAACAGGGGTGGTCCCTGATGTCCGCGTCCCATTGAACGAGGAAACTGTGCGCCAGGAATATGTAGACGGACGGGATGTGGTGTTGGATTATGCCATTGATGTTCTATCTCAGCCCCTGGGCGCGGGTGTGACCCCTGAGCACTCCCCCGAGGTGGGTTCCAAGACCGAGGCAGAGACTGCCTTCCAGGCCCAAACAGATTGGCTCGACGCTGCCGCTCGAGAAACCTACCAAGAGGATCAACTGGCACGTGCCGGGGAAACGTATACCTACACTGTCCCCCTAGGCCGCTCGCGAGACTTGATGTGGGTCTACGCCTGGTGCACGGCAGACGAGACCAGCTTCGAAGATAACTGGTCCAAGATCGAATTAGAGTTCGCCCTCAATGGCGAAAATGTTCCCCTCGATGACTTCGTCAAGTTAGAAGGCGTCTTCAGCGATAACCACTGCCGGGCATACTACACCGTGCTCCGCGATTGGGCTGTTGGTGAACATCTCGTCACCACCACAGTCACCTTCACAGACTCGATCAACGATGGCATCATGGAAGAAGACCTCCCTGCTGGCACGCATGTTTATGAGTACCATGTGTTTGTAGCCAGGTAAATCATCATTTAAAGAAAGATGCGGGCGGCGCTATGCGCCTGCCCGCATCTTTCTTAATCAATATACGTTCTATGGAAGCGAGTTCTCAATCGCCGCGTTCGCTAAGTCGATGACATTCTCTTTGGCCCCTGCTTTGATCCCCAGCATATATTCAAAATCATCATAGACAAAAAAGATTTGGGCATCGCTGCAACTGGCCCCGCACTGCGACTCGACGAAGTATCCTTGAATGCCTCTGGCCAGGATGACTTTTTGTGCAGCTCCAAAATCATAGGGCACGTTCTCAGTGCCCTGGGGGACACCAGCAGTTGATAATCGGCCCATCATTGAGCCATAGGCACAGGCACCCGCACCCATGCAATCAGCACCATAATCCAGGGTGGCCTCATACAGACCCTGATCTGTGCTGTAAATATATGGTGAGACGGTCGGAAGCCCTGCCTCGGCCGGAAACTCAGGCGGCAAGATGGGCGGTACGCTACTGAGTACCAGGGCTTGCATAGGCATTTCAAATCCAGCCGGGATCACTATCGGAAAAGCTTCTGCAGCGACAGTTGGCTGGCCGGCTGCAGGGTCAAGTTGGTAAAGCTTACGGTCACCTATCTCTCCTTGGGGGTCGTTATACTCAAACGAATTGTCATCCAGCCATTGCGGCTCGAAGGCATCGGCAATGATCTCGGCAATGACTTGAATCTCTGCAGAAGCAAAGTCATACAGGAAAAGCGTGACCGGATTCCCGCTCTCCAAGAAGAGCTGCGCCGACATGGCATCAAAGAAAGCCGGCAGGTCGCTAAAGACCAGCTTGCCCGTATTGGGGTTGAGATTATTCTCATGACCGACACCCACATCCATCAAATCAAACTCGCTCGTTTGCCACGAGGTGGTATCAACATTGGCAAAATATCCTGGAGAGGGACCGCGCTTAAAACTCATCCATAAAGTGCTGCTATCCTGGGACCATGCTTCTAAAGAGATGGAATGTTCCTGGGTTAGGGTTTCGAAGGGGAATTCTTGCACCAGTTCACCCCCACCGACCAGATCAAGGAACCCCAGGCCTTCAAAGAAGAAATCCGGGGGCAGCGGGTACGTCAGGGCGATGTAGCTCTCATCCGGCGCGACGCGGAAATCAAAGCCCTTGGATGAAAACAGCAAAGTGCCCTGGCCCGCGGCGTCATATTTCCATAGTTCATCCATCCAGTTATCTGTATTGATATCCCCAGTGCGCTTGATAATGTAAAGGTTGCCGTTATGCGCTTCACTGTTGTGATAATGTTCTGCGTAGACATCTTCTACCGTGACTCGCAAAGCCTGCTCTCTGGTATTCATGTTAAATACCTGGACATCAAATTTATATTGCTCACCAGGATATGCTTCGAAAACCACCTGGAATTCGTCACCCCCAACCCCCTCAGATTGAGCAACCGCGACTGACGAGTGCAATGCTCCGGCAAAAAATACGCTGACGATCACTAACGATATCAATACATGTTTTTTCTTCATAGATTTCTCCTAGTAGGGAAGTTCGCGGATTTGGGGTAAAGGGCGTGGGAAGCAC
>CAYTKR010000181.1:0-9279 GCA_964438295.1 uncultured Anaerolineales bacterium | reverse complement strand
CCCACCCCTACAATTCCTAGAGAGCCTACTCGTATTCATGATAAACTTAGTCCAAAATGGCGAACGAGGGCGAGGACTCCACTCGCTCGCACAAGGAAACAATATGCAGATATTGACCGTAGACGTTGGTACAGGCACCCAAGATATCTATTTGTACGATTCCCGCATCGATCTCGAGAATGGCTTCAAGCTGGTAGTTCCTTCACCGACGATGATGGTTCATAAACGTTTGAAAGCAGCCACTCAGCGGGGTGAAGCCATTGCCCTCACAGGTGTGACCATGGGCGGCGGTCCCAGCCATTGGGCGGCGCGTGATCATGCGAAAGCAGGCAATCCTGTTTTTGCTACGCCGGAAGCGGCGCGCACCTTCGATGACGATCTGAGCCGAGTCGAGATGGATGGGATTAAGGTCATTAGCGAAGATGAACTTATGGCCTTGCCTGATTCTGTTACGCGCCTGGAACTGCGTGACTTCGATTTTGCAGCAATCCAGCGGGCTTTTGGGGAGTTTGGTGTTTCCCTGGATTACCTGGATGCTGTGGCTGTGGCAGTCTTCGACCATGGCGCCGCGCCTCCCGAGGTCTCTGACCGCCAATTTCGCTTTGATTACTTGGATGAGCATATCAAGGCTAAGAACAGACTTTCGGCGTTTGCATTTAAGGCGGGAAATGTTCCACCGATTATGACCAGGTTAGATGCGGTGGTGGCTTCTGCAGGAGATGTGGACGCGCCCCTGGTGGTGATGGACACGGCCCCAGCGGCCGTTTTGGGCGCTACGTTGGACTCCGAGGTTCAATCCCGCTCCCGGACGTTGATCGCCAATGTTGGCAACTTCCACACCTTGGCCTTTCGCCTGGGTCCTACGGGCATTGAAGGTGTCTTCGAACACCATACTGGATTGATCGACCTGCCCAAACTCGAAGGATTATTGCGATCCCTGGCCGATAGCAGCCTCGTTCATGAGGACGTCTTCGGCGATCACGGGCATGGCGCCTTGATCTATGAAAGGGAGCCCCTTGTCTTAGGTGATGGGGAGTTCGACGTGGTGGTCACAGGGCCGCGTCGCAGAATATTCATGGAAAAAGGTGCTACCATGAAACCCTATTTCCCTGCCCCCTTCGGCGACATGATGATCACCGGGTGCTTTGGCTTGCTGGCTGCAGTGGCTGATGTGCTGCCGGAGTTGGGCGATCCTATTCGAGAATCGCTCAAAGGCGCGGGCGGCAGTGGTACGCCTCCCTGGGAGATTGCCTGAATAACTGGGACTCAGATCAAAGGAATCTTATGGAGAAAGGTATGTGGGAAAAACTATCGAATTGGCTGCACAAAAAATCCTCCGGTTGGCTAACAATTGCCGGGTTGGTCAGCTTTGCACTCTTCACAGCCCTGGTGCTGCCTAACCAAGCTGCGCAAGCAGAAGCACATAGCGGTGGAGCGGACTCGCCCGATCTGTCATTTTATTATTCCCCTGAAGAACTCTACCAAATGGCAGAAGCATACGGCGAACAGGGTCGCCAGGGTTATATCCGAGCGCGATTCACCTTCGATCTGTTCTGGCCCATAGTGTATACATTGTTCCTGGTGACCTCGATCAGCTGGTTGACTAGGCGCGGGTTTTCAACGAATAGCATTTGGCAGCGAGCCAACCTGGTGCCTATATGGGCAATGATCTTTGATTATCTGGAGAATGTCTCTACATCCCTGGTGATGTTCCGCTATCCTGCCCGCACGCCAATCGTAGATTTCATCGCGCCACTCTTCACCGGCGTCAAATGGATCCTGGTTGGAGGGAGTTTTGTGCTGCTATTGATTGGGATTGTGGCAGCCTTTGCTGCCTGGTTCAAAAAGCTGAGGGCTGCTTAAAAACCAGCCCCAAAAGTTGACACGCGCTCTTACCGCGGTATAATTTGCCCCGCAAATGGCATAGATAGAAAAACCTGTTTTTCTATCTATGTTAAGGAAATAAATCTACTCCGTTGCTCCTGCAACGGAGTGGCGGCCGGGTGGAAGGATTGCACCCGGCTGCGCAGGCCCCGTAGCTCAATTTGGCAGAGCAGTTGACTCTTAATCAATTGGTTGAAGGTTCGAGTCCTTCCGGGGTCACAATATATATAGGGGTAGAGATAACAAAAAGCCCCACATATGGGGGCTTTTGAGCCCGCTTCGAAAGCGGGTTTTTCTTTTCCGGTGCAGTTCGGTGCAGTTAATCCCGGATTTCTTCACCTTTCTGAACGAATTCACCCATGTCTACTTCTATGGGCGTGACCAGTTCGTCCATGATCCTGGCGGCTTCGTGTTGCATATCGCTCAGCAGATGACCGTAAATGTCCATGGTTGTGCTGGGTTTGGCATGTCCCAGGATGCGGGAAACCACGATTGGCGGTACGCCATTGTTCAGCATCAGCGATGCTGCGGTGTGGCGGAGATCATGAAAACGAAGCCGGGGGAGCATAGCCGCTTCGAGTACCCGTAAGAAATCCTTGCGTAAGTTGCTGGGATCCCCAGGTGTCCCGACGGAGTTTGGGAAGATCAGTCCATGTTCCTGCCAGCCCCCGCGAGCCAATTGCTTCTGTTGTTCCTGGCGAGTTCTATGGATGCGGAGTACACGCAAGGTGCCTTCCCCCAATTGGATCTTCCGCCGGCCTTTCTTCGTTTTTGGCTCAGCAAACTGCCAACCAGAGCCTGGTACACGTTTCACCTGGCGCTGGACTTGCAGCGTTCCACTTTGCCATTGAAGGTCTGTCCATTTGAGACCAAACAACTCGCCCTGGCGCATACCGGTTTTTATCGCCAGATGGTACAGGGCTTCATAATAGCTTCCCTGGGCGGCGATCAGAAATTGTGAGACCTGATAAACATCCAGAACGATCATCTCCTTGTGGGAATACTTGGGCAAATTTGCCCCATGTGCGGGGTTGCGAACTACCAGATCATATTGGACCGCTTTCTCCAGCGCCCTATGCAGCACACTGTGAACATATCGCACGGTCCGGATACTCAGACCCGATGCAAGCAGATCGGCGTAGAAATTTTCGATCCGAGCAAGGCGCAATTCCTGGAGAGGAACATCCCCCAAAGTTGGGATGATATGATTCTGGATTTGCAGTCGGTATTGGTAGAGAGTGCTCTCACGCACAGATGCTGACTTCGTTTTCAGCCATTGCTGGAGATACTCTCTCAAGGTCATTTGGCTGCCTTCGAGATCGTACCCCCGGCCTAGGTGGTACTTCATCTGACTTAGCCAATCCTGCGCTTCCGCTTTGGTTTTGAACGTTTTACCAACACGCTTGCCATCCAGGTATATCTGCGCACGATAAGCGCCATAGGAGCGTTTGTGGATTGAGCCTTCATTGCGACCACGGATTTTCTTTGCCATAACATTTCTCCTTATTAGTATTGATCAAGGAAAGGCGACGGACAATATTGACCGATTTCAGTTTTTAAGGTTCTGGCTTTCCTTGAAATTGACCGTTATACCCGAACTGGCTGAGTTCAACGTTGGTGAATGGATGAGGCTTACTCCATCGATGGAGTAAGCCTCCTACTGGATTGGCATTATCTTTCGTTGACACCGACCAGGTTGTTTTGGATATAACGCTCCAGGTCGATTGGGCGAACCCGGACCGCCCTCCCAATGCGCACGCTGGGGATCGCTTTCTGCTGGATCAACAAGTATGCCGTAGACTGGGCGATGTTGAGGATTTCCGCCACTTGCTGGGCGTTCAGCAAACTTGGAAGGTTGCTCACTGTGGTTTCTATCTTCGCGTCCATGAAGTAGTTACTCCTTCGTCAAAGTTCAATTCCGACTCGTCATCAACATTTCATATTGTGAAGATCATTTACCCCCAGGATGGCATACATTGCACACCCAACCCCCTCCCATTTCTGGCGTTCTTTCGTACCAATCCATACTTCCGCACCAATAGCAGGGCTTTGATGAATCAATTCTCATTGGCATTGACAATGCCCGTGCAACCACTTCATTCAAGTCTATCTTTGTGCGCACCATCTTGGGCTTTGATATTGGCAGGTGCTTACCTAAAGCAGATGAATTTTCATATTCTCGGTGTTGCAATCTTATAAATTCATTCTCTAACCAAGTGCGTAAATCACCACCTGCAAGAAAAATATCATTTACATCCTTGCAATTATCGATTTCGGGAAGAAAACACTGAACGATTCGGTTAGACGCTGCTTCTATTCGACTCGCACCCAGCAGACCTGCATTATCCAAATGGTATGTTGTTACTATTCGTTCAAGATGGAGAAAATCCCCTCCCCACCTCGATACGTCCAGTCTTGTACCTGCAGAACCCAACGTGGCAACTCCTGCCACTTCTGAGCATTCCTGATCCAAGATCATCGTGTCGAATTCACCTTCGCACAACACCGCATTCTTCGCCGATCGAATGTTTTCAAGGCCAAAAATCGAATCCGATCGATTACCTTTGACACCACGATATTTATTGCGTGCGTCACATAGCGGACAATTTCCGGGGTTGAATAGTTTCTCTCCACATGATCGGCATTTGAATCCATGTCCGGACAATAAACGTATCTTGAGACAGGTGACCTTACTGTTTACAATCCAAGGAATGACAATTCCTGGTGGCACAAACAAACCATGCGATTTGCCGCCTTTTGAATATCCAAGACGATATTTCTTAGCAGTTTCATCCTTAATACCGCGGCGATGTAAATATGCCCTCGCAAAATCTCCATCTGAAGTCCATAATCTGTGCTCAAACGAAGCCACTGCTCCTGCAGTAGAAAGTTCCCATGCTCGCCGATCTACAACAGATTCCTTGGGAGTTTTATTGGCAACACTTTTGTGAGATCGGTCAACATTATCATTCCTGATGTATTCCAACGCACTTCGAAAATCCAGGTTTTGATCACGTATCACCCAGTCAATCAAGTTCCCATGTACCCCACATCCAAAACACTGAAAATTTCCTGGACGTGAACCATCGCGCTCAACCACGCCTAAGCTAGGATCATGATCATCGTGAAAAGGACAAACGAACATGTGCCATTTTCCACGTTTCTGACCAGGTCCTAAACTTCTCTCTACATGAGGGAGAATGTCTTCCTTCTTCAGAATAGAATCTCGTTCACTGAACATAAAAATCTCCGATAACAATGAATGATGTTGTCATGTCATTGACCCTCATATAGAGAGCAATGACATGACAAGTTTAGGTTCCTTTTTTCAAATGAAGATCATGATCGAGAACATACTCGTCACCCTTTTGGGTCAGTGAGTAAAAGGCTGTCTTTCCCTGACCCCCTTCATCAACACGCTCCACGTACATAAGAGAAGGTCCTGCCAAGGCGTACAGTGCATTTTTCGCTGAATCTGGGCTACATCCAACCACATTGTCTTTGATATCTTCCACAGATGAATCAGGGTTCCAGAACAAATGCTGTGGAACATACTCTTGAGCTTTTCCAAGCAGGCTCTTCCCCTTTTCTGATGGATAATCTATTTCAGTTAAATAGAATTCAACATCCTCAAAATGAGCCTCTGCGGCAAATTTATGGGGTTCAGTATCGCGACTTTTTTCTACTACCATTTTGATGGTGGAGCTGTCGGACTCGCTTTCTACCTTCAATAACAGATCAACAGCAGCTTTGAAAGCAGAACTACCACGATAACCCCCTATCTTATTGGCGTGGTGAATAACCACGATGGCAGCCTGTGTTGATTCTGCCACCTGTCTGATCGCCATAAAGATAGGCTGGACATCTTTGACAGAATTCTCATCGGCGCCTGGCATAATGTCTGCTAAGGCATCGATAATCACTAAACGAGCTCCCGTGTTTCTAATTGCCCATTCGAGCATTTCAATATCTTCTGGTTCTTGCAGATTAACTTGCTCCATAGACATGTAATGAAAGGGTGTATCTTCATCACCATAATGCCCTTTGAGTACTTCAGATGCTCTTATTGCAAGACGACGATGGCCGCTTTCTTCATCAACAAAGAGAACTGGACCTTGACTGACATTCTTTCCCAGCCATTCGACACCTAACGCAACACAAATTGAGAAATCTAGGCAGATATATGTTTTTTTCGTGCCACCATCACCAAAGATGATGCTTACACTACCCACTGGAATCAACTGATCGATGATCCATTCAATAGGTGGCTGGGGTTTTAGAGCATCACGGGCCGTCAGTATCTCAAACCTATGTTTTTGAGCATCGGGACTTTCAGAAGCATCATCATTCAAAATGGTATTCAAATCCGCTGTTTTCTCAAATTTGAATATCCCTTCTGATATTTCAGCGCGCAAATCAGCGGGCAATTGATCGAGCATATCTCTCAACTGATTGGCATTGTCGAGATTTCCAGCAGTGAGATTGGCAAGTATGGCTTGGGATACACTTAGGTGTGTGGAATTCATGATCCACGCCCAAACTCTGATATAATCAAGGATAGAGACCAAAATCGCTCTTGATACCAGCGGATATTCGTCTCGAGAGAACCCACTACCGTGGCAGCGGCAGTGGGTTTTAAGTTGATTTTTTTCATGATGTTATTTCTCCAATGATTTCAGAGCATTCGGGTTGTTGTGATTTGAGATAGCACTACAATCACGTTGATAATTTAAACCTTTTTCTAACGCTGCTTGACGAATTAGCCGGCGCATTAGAGCAGCTTGGGATAGTCCGCCTTCGAGTTCAGCAAGCCGGACGAGTAAGCTTTTCTCTACAGCGGTTACCAAAAATCCGATCCGATCTGATTTCTTCATACATTCCTCCAGAATCAAAATATGGTGTCGAACCTTTGTCGGCTCAGCACCATTTTCACAAATCAAATCGGAAAATTTGGAAATTTCCGAAAATCCTAAATCAGGTTAGATCGCCTGAATCCCCGGCGTTTCTAATGCTTCGAATTGTCCTATCCGATGGGTTCCAATTCATCCCATCAGCCAGTGCATCACGATAATCTTCAATTTTGGGAGATGGGTTGTCATCAGCGGCTTCTTCCCAAGCTTCTCGAAAATGTTTTCGAGTTTCAGTGATAATCTCGTACGCTTGTTTCCACCTTTCGAGCGCTTTGTCAGTTTTTGGTATTTTTCGCCCAGAATTTACCACTTTGATAGCGGAATTTTTATCATCACCAAGCCACCCCTGTTCAATAAGTTTTCTTTGCATAGGCTCCCACCAAAGCTCTAGATCGGCGTCATCTTGCGCAATCACTGTGATCTCAGATTGATTGTTTGGTATTTGTATTGCCTTGATGCAAACTCGATAATTTTCATCAAAACGCCTTTCTGTATCAAGGTATATTTCTACTGGATTTAGATCAGGAGGTACCGGAAGATTATCCGAAGAGTAAACATTAGTAAATACTCTGAATAATTTCAGAAATTCAGACTTCTTATTCTGCAGAAAAAAATCTCTTGTTGCGGCATAAAATTGGGCTGGTGTTCCCTTGAATTTATATTCGAGTGTTATTTTTGCCATTTATCACACCAATTATGACTCCCTGATTACTTCAAGATACCAATCGAAAGCCTGGATAAATTGCTCGATTTTGTCATTCGTATCAAGATTAGACAGAACGATACTGGGGCGTTTTGCAATCGCTTCTTCAGGAATATTGACTCCATCTATAGCATTGAGTCGTTTCAATAATTCGAGTCGTTTCTTTTCATCATTGAACGGCGGTTTGTAGGTATACCAATAAAAATAGATTTCCACTCGACCATAAGTATATACAGCGAACAATTGGTGATCCACACCCTTATGGTGGTAAACAGGCACAAACGAACCTGTTCGAGTGCCTTCACCCCACCAAATTCTTGTCAACTTGGGTTTAGCCCATTCATAGATGTCTCGTGCAACTGAGGCAGCTAACTCCCCCTTTCTATTCAAAATCTCATTAAAGAAGGATGCTTCATCCCATTTTTTCTTTGGTTCAACCGGCGGCTTGGCAGTGACAACTCCAAATAAATGAGGTACTAAGATTTCCGAATCTCCACTTTGGAAGCGTTGAATTCCCAACGCTGTAAAAGCAAAAGCTGGATTTCCACAATCATTCAAATATCGTATAGTCCGACTAAGTTCTTCGTTCATCTCATCAACAGCTATTACCAGGATAAAATCACCTGAGTTCAATCTCAACCTGATCGTCGACCGGAATTTTTCTTCATCCCACTCAGGATCATCAACCCGCTCACGAATAAGTTCCACCAAGCTTTTACCATTACGCTCCTTGACAACACGATCAAGCCTTTCATAGGATGTTTTCCACAAATAGGCACCATACTCCAAGGCCTGACCCACCACCTTACGTTTGATCTCGGTGTTTGCCGCTAGCTTACACTCTACGACTGCGATATCTCCAGAGGCACTAAAGGCCACGATATCTGTGTGTCCTGAACCCGGCAATCCAAATTCTCTTACTGCCACTAGTAAAGACGAGGCACCTTCACGAATATCTGTGATATCGATCAGCTCAGGTGACTCAGCGAGTAGCTCTTGTAACTCTGTCTCTTGGCTATATTCAAATGACTCTAGTTTTTCCCATTCTTCTCTAGCAGAATCTCGGATCAATATTTTCATCGCTGTCACTTCCCATCAACCAAACGTCTAGGCACTCATAAGTTCTTCAATTGTCTTGTCACTCAATTCTTTCAATTGCAATCCTAGTTTTCTCACGATTAGATACACAGCAATTGCTTCATCAACACTGAAATAATGCTCTGGCTCGCTGACAGGATCATTTTCCATGTTGTAATGATGCTTGGCAGGGTTGTACACATATTTGTTGAGCCAACGCAGTTCTGTAACAAGTTCATCTGGAATTCGTTTCTCGATTTTATGGATAAGTCGTCCTAATGGAAGCCCATCGACTCTAGTTTTTTCCCAAAGCCATAAGCGAACCGTCTTCTTGATCAATTCCTCTAAATACCCACAGGCAGCGTGGATCATTTGACGGGCGTTGTTTTCTGCATATCCTTCTTCTAACGGCATTTCGACGTATGTCAATGCACGATATACACCAGGCAATTTCAACTCGTGCATCTTAAAAATGCCTGTTCCACCCAATGATGCGTCAAACTCTTTCAGTATCCTTAGTGCTGAAACTCTCTGACCCACTTTATAAAGCTTGCTTACTTGGATAGGGATGATTTCAGCATCTTTGCCAAGGAGTTCACGCAAATGAGCATAGATATCTTCCCGACTAGCGCGTTGTGCTGGTGTTGCCACTGACCTGCCCCCCAAAAACTGATCCAAAAGAAGTGATAGTATAGGATCAAAAGG
>CAYTKR010000180.1:0-9363 GCA_964438295.1 uncultured Anaerolineales bacterium | reverse complement strand
CCCCCGCCGCCCCTTATTTTCAAGATTCTTGCTGACGAATCAACACTATCAAGAGATTAAGGAAAAGATTTGCGATCGAATGGAGGCTCACTCTGAAAAAATACAAATTGGGGTGGATCAAGGCCGTAGGGATACCGGTCTTGTTGCTTGTGGGTTGTATCCAGCAACCCTCTCTGCAAGTTGTGTATATTACGGCAACGCCTAAGCCAAAATCGACTTTGCCTTCGCCGTCACCCACGTCGATAGCAATGGAACCTGCACGCCAGGCTGGAGAAGAGCAGCTCATCGTCACCGTCCCTCAAAACATGCCTCCTACCCTCGATGGGACCATCTCCGTTGGGGAGTGGAAGAACGCTGCCAAAGAAAGGTTTTCGGATGGCAGCGAGTTGTTTCTGATGTACAGTGAGGGATTTCTCTTCGTAGCGATCAGAGCCACGCCCCCAGATATGATCGTTGGCAATATCTTCGTAGATCGTGGATTAGACGTGGCCATATTGCACTCATCTGCGGCGCTGGGGACGGCTATCTACACTTCGGGTGATGAGTCCTGGGAGCGCACTCAGGAATTTGTCTGGCGCTGCCGCAGTACAGGCGATAGCGCCACAGCTCAGGCCGAGCGCGAGGCATTTCTGCAGGACGAGGGCTGGCTGGCAAACAATTCGTATATGGGCAGCCCGAACGAATTGGAATATAAAATAGCGATGTCAGAGGGAAATATTCGACTAGCTGCGACATTTATTCGAGCCAATGACCTTCAGAGCCGTGTGTATTGGCCAGCAAGTTTGGAGGATGATTGTACGGTGCCCACTCCCGGAGGGATGCCGTCGAGTTTATCTTTTGCCCCTGAGACTTGGGGGCTGCTGGAATTCCAGAGTTCGCCATCCCCGGAGCCTTCAGTCGCCTATATTGAGTTCATTAATTCTGGACAGCAGCTTGGTCTTGGACGAAGCTGGGATGTGGCACTGGCTGATCTAGATGGTGACGGAGACCTCGATGCCTTCGTCGCCAATGGCAGTCAGGGTGAGCAAACAAATGCAGTGTGGATCAATGATGGAGGAGGTAACTTTGCGAAAAAGGAGCAGAACCTGGGCTTTGGTATGGGAGTCGCTTTGGGTGATCTGGATGGTGATAGAGACTTGGACGCTCTGGTAACAGATTGGAACGCACCACCCGGTATTTGGTTGAATGCTGGCGATGGGATATTCATTGATAGCGGACAGATTTTGATCAATGGAGAGGCTTTGGGCAGCGCTCTGGGGGATTTGGACGGAGATGGTGATCTGGATATCTACCTTGCACAGGACGGGGCAAACTCGGTCTGGCTGAATGACGGCACTGGCATCTTTTCCGACTCCGGTCAGCGTTTAGGTGAGGCGATCACAGATGACGTCATTCTGGTCGACTTTGACGGAGATGAAGACCTTGACGTCTTTGCGGGAGGCTGGGATGAGCATGCCAGGGTTTGGCTGAATGATGGATTCGCAGATTTTTCCGATAGTGGCCAAAAACTGACCTCCAAATATCTCCATATCCATGGCTTAGACTTGGGTGACCTCAATGGAGATGGCCACCTGGATGTATTCATGGCTATCGCTGGAGATGCCAACCAGGTCTGGCTCAATGATGGTGAGGGTAATTTTGGCCAATTAGAACAGGAGATGCGCTCCTCGCCTGACAACGAGGTTGCCTTGGGCGACCTGGACGGAGATGGGGATTTGGATGCCGTTATTGCCGTGGCCTTTCAAGGTGATCAGGTCTGGTTAAATGATGGGTTTGGAGTTTTTGCCGACAGCGGTCTACGGTTGGGCTCGCAATACAGTTCCCAGGTCCGTTTGGGGGACCTCGATGGGGATGGAGATCTCGATGCGTTTATCGCGCATGGTGACTTATCACTAAGCACCCGGGGAGAGCTTCCTAATACAGTCTGGATGAATCAAACCAACCCTTCTGAATCAACAAACCCTACAACGATGCGCGGTCAAGATTCTATGCTGCTTGTACATGTGCCGGGTGGCAGTTTCCAGATGGGCAGCAGTATTGAAGATGTTGAAGCTGCTATCGCGCTGTGCAAGGAACACTACAGCATTTGCAACCGCTGGTATTATATGCGTGAAGACCCCCAGCATTTGGTCGAATTGGACAGCTATTGGATTGACCAAACGGAGGTGAGCAATGCCCAATATCGTCTGTGTGTCGAAGCGGGAGTTTGCTCAGAGCCAATCGAATGTAAGAAAGGTGAGCCCACCTATGATGATGATGTCAAAGCCGATCATCCGGTTGTATGTGTCAGTTGGCATGATGCTCTTGCTTACTGTGGCTGGGCTGGAGCGCGACTCCCCACGGAAGCCGAATGGGAATATGCATTTCGAGGGGAAGATAGTTTCATCTATCCATGGGGAAATGATATCGGTAGCGCCAGATTGAACTACTGTGACGTCAATTGCACTGCGAGACATGCCGACGAGCGCTATAATGATGGGTACGAGAAAACTGCACCCGTGATGGGTCATCCAGAAGATGTTAGCTGGATCAATGCTTTGGGAATGAGCGGGAATGTATCGGAGTGGGTCGCTGATTGGTTTGGGGAGTACTCTTCCCAGGCAGAATCAAATCCCACAGGTCCTATGGAAGGAAGCGAAAAACTGGTCAAAGGATGCAGTTGGTACTTTCACCCCGCCTATTGTCGGGGGTCGACGCGGGCATCGATATCGCCAGAAACACGCTTTGATTATCTCGGATTCCGCTGTGCAAGCTCCGTTTCAGAATGAGCATTGCCATATGAGTGATTTGCATTTGATAGGGGGGTGCGGACTTCGCCCGCACCCCCCTATCAAATGCAGTATCCTATGAACTGCATTCGTTCTACGTGAATTGTTTTAGAAAAGGGAGCGGCAAAATGTCTTTCATTCGATATAAAAGGTTCTTTATAGGGATAACATTGGTCGTTGCGGCCTGTCAGTCGGTTGACACCCTACACCCAGAGGAACAACCCCAAAGTGAAAATACCCTACCAGCCCAAAAATCGGAGAGTCAGGAAGGAGAATCCCAAAACGATCGTGCATTGCTTACATTCGATGACTTGATGGCGGGCTTCGAATACACTTCACCCGTAGCTGAGAGCGCGCTCACCATACCCGAAGGAGCGACCCCACCAAAGCATGCCTTTGAAGGTCGCCTGGAACTGGTTGGTGAAAACCTGGTTGGCGAGGTCAAAGTCCTGACAGGAAATCCTGACTTGGAACCAGAAGTCCCTCATTTGCCCGAGTTCGATTTCGAATTTGTGCAGCGCGATGGGTACCTGATCCCTGTCCAGCGCGGCTTGATTATCACGGATCACCCTTACTGGAACTACCTCATCGAGCCCGGCAGGGTGTGGGCTGAATCAGGCGACCAGGGTTACTCTAGGGCCTCCTTCCCTTTTGCCCTAAACTGGAAAGGAGCCAACGCGGTTTTCAACGGCACGATGACTTTCCTTTTTGATGAGGAGGGTGTTTCGAAAGTCTGGTACCAGATTACCCAGGAGATCGCCATCGGATTTCGAGGAGATCTATGGGGATTGCTGGATGCCGTGTACACGCCTGAACCGGTGGATGGAGTTGAGAAGATCCGGATGAATTTTGCTCAAGAGCTTGCGAACCGCTTTCCTACCAGACCAATTCAGGCGTTAGCTGAGGACTATCCCGGTGTGGATATCGGCGCCTTTGGCCAAGGCGTGAGCAAGCAACATTTGAACTGGTATGGCGTTGTGGTCAATGGCGTCAACTACGTAGGTGGTTGCGAAACTCGCTATGGCATCTACCCGTATTGTGAATACATGCGCGTCCCTTCGTATTCGACAGCGAAATCGATCTTTGCCAGCCTGGCACTGATGCGGCTGGCGCAAAAGTATGACTCAGAAGTGCCCAATCTACTAATCAAAGATTATGTGCCTGAGGCCGCTGAGAGCTCCGGTGATTGGGGCACAGTCACATTCGACCACGTCCTGGATATGGCCACGGGGAACTACCGTACCTCGGTGTTCATGGTTGATGAAGAACAATGGAGTAACCCCTTCTGGACGAACGATTATTATGCTGAGAAGATTGCCGCAGCGTTCGAATGGCCCAACAGCAACGCGCCAGGAGTGCAGTGGGTCTATCGTTCTTCCGACACGTTCATCGTCACTCGGGCAATGCAAAACTATCTCGAAACGCATGCTGGCTCAGAAGCGGATATCTTCGATTTTGTAGTTGATGAGATCTATAAGCCTTTGAATATGGGGCCGGGTGTTTTCTCCACGCAGCGCACCAGGGATGACAAGTGGAACGGCCAACCCATCGGATTGGGGGGTATGTGGTGGGTGCCTGACGATTTGGCGAAAATCACGCATTTTCTGAATGTGGATGGAGGTGCGATCGGTGACGATCAGCTTTTACCCCCCGATATGCTGACAGCCGCACTGCAGCGTGATCCTAACGACCGAGGCGTGGAATCATACCCCGGTGGGCGCTATAATAACGCATTTTGGGCAGATCGCTATGGAGAGACAGATGGCTTCGAATGTGAGTTTTGGGTAGCAGAAATGCAAGGCTACAGTGGTGTCGTCGTGGTTTTAATGCCCAACGGCAGCAGCTATTATTACGCCAGTGACAACCAAACCTTCACCTGGGACGCGGCTGTCAAAGAAGCGGATAAGATCATTCCCCATTGCCAAGAGTGAAGCCAGGTTATTGATTAACAAAGAACACGATTCCTGTCAGGAACCGTGTTCTTTCAACCTGTTTATTCCTGTGGTACTGACAAAGTTGGAAACTCGCAGCGTAAGTTTTCTCCATAAATCCTCAGCAATCGCCAATCGGAAACGACTTGTTCGGGGGGAACATCAGTCGCCAAGTGAGGGTTCAATTCACCAAGAAAAGAGACAATATCTTCAAAGATCTCACCTTGGGCAAAACTTTCGCACATCTGAGCAAACATCGTCAATTGACCATTCAAAGAGCTGTCCGGATCATCTTGCCAGGAGTGTAGGAAACCTTGATCGTGAGCGCGGGTTAATCCAAACTTATCTGTGATCGTGTTCAGCGCGCTTTCATCGAGTAGTACGAAATTGTGCCAGAGGATATCTCGATCTTGTAGGGTATTCCAGAACCCTTCACTTAGCGACCCTTCCTCGTTGAAAGAAAAATTCGCCGCTAGGGTGTAATCCCGCATCAGGTCGGTGCCTGAAAAGGTCGGGAAGATCGGGATGATCTTGATGGTAGGGTTGTCACGATGGAAGATCAACATCCACACACCTTCGAGTTTGCTATCGTCATTGGTCAATTGATCGACACCAATGATTAGCAAGTTTCTGTTCTGAACGACGTCTATCGTGGGAGCGCTGGCAGCTACGTCTGGGGCTTTGGGTTCAACGACTATTTCTTCCTTGATGGGTTTTTTCTCGGGAACTGAGACTTCGCGATCAGACCCCCAGGAAAAACCGGTGATCGAAGAAAAAATGAATATTAACAGGAAGGTAGATGATTGCAAAATTTTCATGGTAGACGGTTCTTTTGGGCGATCTTTTGAATAGATTTACTCAAGTCAATGATTCGGGTGATCGTCAGGTGGTTGTGCTCGGCAGCGATCAGCCCACCCAGGGCATCGAAAACCGGCGTCGCCTGACCATCGGGGGTGAGCAAAGCAGTTGAAGAAGCGGGGTCGTTGAGACAGTAGAACGATGCCACGCCAATGTAGAGTTGAGAGCGCATGGTCATGTAGGCTTGTTGTAACCAGATAGCCTGTTCAGATGTACTGGATATCCCTCCGGGCTCCCAGTCGAACCTGGTAATCCAGATCAGGCCATTTTGATGCCCATTATCTAACATTACCTGGCGGGCTTCTTCATAGAACCTGAGTGTGTGTTCGGAGACTTCTGCTGGTGCGGTCTTCGGGTTGTAGGCAATAGCGGGTAAGCGCAGGCTGACCACCGGGCTGTGGATAACGCTGCCGGCGTTATAAAGCTCGAGCAAGAAGTTCAATGCCTGCTCTTTACCAGCAGAGGGCTCGATCCCTGCGGCGATCATCATATTGTCGTAGCCTTCGCTGGTCAGAGCGCTGTGTACCGATTTTAGGATTTCGGCATATACCTTTGGGTCGTAGCGAGTGTTTGCAGCTGGAAAAACTTCTAAGGCGAGAATCCCATCAGGGTAACGGCGGGCCAACCTTAGAGCGAGTTCGCTGGTAGATGCTGCACTTGGACCGTTCGTGTCAATAGCCCAGGCAGGCGCGTTGGTGATGGAGATCATCACTGCCAGATTCGTATCCTCAATTTCATGCATCACTCTGTCGAGCGCTTCCCAATTTGGGGAAGAGTCAGGGTCATGCCAGTATCTGTCCCAATCCAAATCGATGGTGATCCAATCCAGGCCATATTTGTTTGCAATTTGGATCGCAGATTCGATATGATGCCCTTCAAGATCGAGGCATGCGCCATAGCCAAACCCAGGGGTTCCTGGGAGTCCGTCTTGCGCCTGGGCTATCGTCGGAAACCCTGACAGGAATATCGTGATCACAAGGCAGCCTATAAAAAACTTGTGCAGATTCATAGGATTACCAGAGTGTGCTTATCACTCCGCTTAGATATCCGATTAATAATCCCAGGGCTGCTGAAAGTGTGGCGGGTAGTACAAACCCGCTCAGGAATTTGCTACGGAGGAGTGTATATAGTCGCCGTAGGAAGAATCGCAGAATTTTCGATTCCCTGATCAGGGGGATGACGAAATGCCAGAAATTGAGTTCGATTCGTTGTAATACGCTCATAGGTTATTTTGAGGTTGTCATCTTGAGAATCTTGCCTTGTGGTGAAACGACAACTCGCACTATACGGGAAAGTGATCTTCCTTTTGGACCTCTGATTTGCGTTTTATAAAGGAGCAAGAGGTTTGGTGTTTCCGGCCTTCTAGAGTTCTCGGGTTTGGGCTGCTTCTTTACCTGAGGTTTGATATTAATGACTTCAGGGAATTTACGAGCAACTTTTGCTGTTATAGCCTTGATGGTTTTTGCATCCACGATACTGTTCCAGTCTAAAACACTACCCGTTGATTACTCGGCTTTGCCTGCGCAAGAAAGCTGGGATATCGAGATCGGATGAAGTGATCGAAGGGACCCCGGCATTGGCATAGCTTTGCTGCGGAGCAGATGTTGCCAGGTGTTGTACTGGTTCTTGTGGCTGATTGACCTCTTCAACGCCGAGTAGCACCTCTTCGAGTGTCGGCGCACCCAAGCCGGTGACCACTAAATTGACTTGAACGCGATTGCCCATATGCTCCTTGGGTGTGGTGCCTAAAACAACTTCCGTGTCTGGGTTGGCCTGGTCTTGCAAGTAGAGCAGCGCTTCGCTGATTTCGAGGAGCGAAAGCTCTTCGCTGGCGGTGAAATTGGCGATCACGCCTGCTGCCCGGTGGAGTGATACCGTTTCGAGTAAGGGGTGGTCTAACGCTTGTTGAATGGCCTTGAGCGCTTTATTCTCACCTTTGCCATGACCGATGGCCATCAGCGCACCGCCGCCTAAGTGCATCATGCGGCGAATATGGGCAAAATCAACATTGATCAGGCCGGGCTCGGTGATCAATTCGGTAATGCTCTGCACAGCCTGACGGAGCACGTCATCAGCCAGCCGAAAGGCGGTATCCAGGGGTAAGTCTTTAGGTATAGCGTAGAGCAAACGGTCGTTGGGGATGGTGATCAACGTGTTGGCATGTTGTTGCAATTTATTGAGGCCTTCCATGGCGTTCAGTTGGCGACGGCCCATTTCGAAGGAAAACGGGGTAGTTACAACGGCGATAGTGACCACATCCAAGGTTTTAGCAATCTCGGCGGCGATGGGGATCGACCCTGTGCCGGTCCCGCCTCCCATGCCTGCGGTCAAGAAAACCATATCAGCTCCCTCGAGCGCGCTTGCCAACGCTTCCCGGCTCTCAATGGCGGCATCTTCCCCAACCGTCGGCTGACCCCCGGCGCCCAACCCGCGTGTCAATTTGGGACCAAGTTGGATCTTATGCGCGGCCTTGCTATTTATAAGCGCTTGCTGGTCGGTATTTGCAACGATGAATTCAACCCCTTTTAAATCAAGCTCTAACATGCGGTCGACGGCGTTGCTTCCACCGCCACCTAGGCCGAGTACTTTGATCACGGGCTGGTGCACTTGCGAGGCGATGCGGGTTGGTTTTGTGGGTGCAGTATGTGGGTTTGTATTCATAGTCATAATCCGATCCTTCGCTAGGTTAGCTTGGCTAATCTAGATGCAAGTGTTGTGCCATCTGGGGTGTCCTGTATGCGCTCGACGACGCAGCCTTTGGAACGAAGCAGCCGGAGTGCTTCTTCGGGATATTCTTCTTCTGAACCAATAACTGTCACACGCTGGGCTTTGGTTGCCTCATTCAATGAAAACCCGATGGTCGGTTTGTGGGTTTTGATATAAGGACGTAAGGCATCGAAGTGATAATCGGGGATGCCCCATTCATACGCCGGGAGTAGCACATAATGGGAGATCGGCCGGGACTCCGCCGGGGTGGGTGAGGCGCTTTTAGGGTTTGAGTTGCGCCATTGGTGTACTTTGTCAACGATGGGCGTTCTTTTGCCCCCTGGCTGAAACCAGGCTTGAGAGATATATGGGCTTCCCTCGGAGGCAGTCAAAAGCCAAAACGCGCCTCCCAGCACAAAATCGGGAATGGGTTCCGCCTCGGCGTCGTTTTCGCCGTTCAGCAACCGGATCGTTTGGAAGCTCTTTTCCGAATCATGGGCATTCCCTATCCCAAACAGAAATACGGGGCGCGGTTCGATCAGCACCGACTTTGCGATGGCGTCATACCAATCGAAGATGCGCAAGCCGCGCTGGTCTTGTTCACCTTTGGGCGTAAGGTAAGGTCGAGTCTTGGGCCAACGCTCGGGTCCCCCAATCCCGTAGTTGAGTGGATTCTCAGAGATGTTTGCATAAGCCCCCAATATCAGTGTTTTCAATTGTGAATGGTACCCACGTCTCCGCATACTTTCCAAAGCGGTTTTTAAGAAGATCGTATCCCAATAATCACCACCTGGCTCTAGGGGAGGGAATATAGGGCGCAGCCGGGCATTTCGAGCTGCCTCCGCCAGCGGCAAATATAAATCGAGGAATCTTTCCACCAGGTCACTTTGAGACCAGGAAGATCCATCCCAAGTAGATTGCATGTTGGGGCGATCAAATAAAACCACATACTTTACTCCCCAACGTGCGTACACTTTGAAGAGCAAATCGAGTTCCTCAGCAGGTGGCATATCTTCAGGTGAGGATAAAAAGTGTAGGATAGGTTCGACTTCCGCCTTGATGAGCCCGCGGATAAAGCTTTCAGGGAGCGCTCGATTGAC
>CAYTKR010000179.1:0-9421 GCA_964438295.1 uncultured Anaerolineales bacterium | reverse complement strand
CCTCTTCGGGCCGCCAGACTGACTTCTATTGCTTGAGTTTTTTCCGAGCAGTCTTTTATTATTTCTTGCTCGATGGCCACCGTCTAGGTGAGATCGTTGTACTTCTTGCCCCTGAATCGCACCAAGCGGATGTTCGCCATATCATAGAGCGATTGCGCTATATCTGGTCTGACTACATGCGCAGCCAACTGGCTTTCATGCTCGCAGTGGGCGTGATGGATTCTGTCGCCTGGCTGGCGATAGGCCTACCCGGTGCCATCTTCCTGGGATTGTTCACCGGCCTGACTAGTTTCGTGCATGAGATCGGGGCCATCGTTTCTGGAGTGCTTTCTGTGTTAGTGGCGCTGTTAGAAGGCTCCAACTTCCTGGCGATGTCGAACTTTTGGTTTGCAGTGTTGGTATTTATTCTCTACATGATACTCACCGGTATCAAGAATATCTGGCTGCGCCCGATCATCGTTGGCCGAACCGTACACGTGCATCCCGGTATTGTGTTCGTGGTTGTCATCGGGGCCTTAGTGTTTCACGGAGCGTTGGCAGCCTTTTTGGCTGTGCCGGTGCTCCTTTCGCTCTGGGAGATAGGAAAATACCTGCGCTGCCAGGCCTTAGGGATACCCCCGTTCTCAGAAAATATGTAGACCGTTCATTGGAGAACGAAATTTGACGAAACCAATTTACTCAATAATTGCCCCAATTTATAACGAAGTCGATAACATCCCCGAGTTATACCGCCGCATCTGTGAAGTCATGGATAGCACCGGTGATGCTTGGGAAATTGTCATGGTTGATGATGGTTCTGCGGATGGCTCAGTAGATTTGATCAGGGAATTGGCTGCTGAGAATGAGCACGTCCGCCCTGTGATTTTCGCGCGGAACTTTGGACATCAGATCGCCGTGACTGCAGGCTTAGATTACAGTCGCGGGGAGGCAGTCGTGATCATCGATGCCGATCTGCAGGATCCTCCCGAGGTAATCCTAGATATGATCGAAAAATGGCGTGAAGGGTATGAAGTCGTCTACGCCGTTCGCTCTGAGCGAGAGGGGGAAACCTGGTTCAAAGAATTCACTGCCTCACTGTTCTATCGCGTCATCTATCGCATCACCGATGTGGATATTCCCCTTGATACGGGAGATTTCCGGCTTTTAGACCGCAAGATGGTTGATGTGATGGGGCAGATGCGCGAACGGCACCGTTTTTTACGGGGTATGTCTTCTTGGATCGGGTATAAACAAATCGGGGTGGAGTACAAACGCGCCGCCAGGTATGCAGGCGAGACGAAATACCCGTTGAAAAAGATGCTCAAATTTGCCACCGATGCTATTACCAGTTTTTCGTATTTCCCGCTTCAGGTGGCGATGTATTTTGGGTTTATTTCAGCTGGGTTCAGTATTCTGGCAATCCCAGTGGTTATTATTCTGCGTTTGGCAGGATCTCAGGCTTTCTTCGGGCAAGCTTCAACATTGATCGCCGTTCTCTTCCTGGGAGGGGTGCAATTAATCTCCTTGGGGATTTTGGGAGAGTATGTGGGCCGATTGTATGATGAAGCCAAGGGAAGGCCACTCTATGTTGTCAGCCAAGTGCCTGATAGCGATTGACCAGAGATAAAATGCTACGTGTTTCAGAATTTAAGTTGTCAGACAACTTACTTGTTTTGATATTTCGCGATATAATCAAGTTGTCAGACAACTGAGAATTATTTTCTATTATTTTAGGAGTTTCGCAGTTCGTTGAAATCATTCTGCAAAATAGGTGTGTGTGGGGTGCATCGCACCCCACACACACCTATTTTGCAGTTTCCCCCATCGTACGTGCCCCACTCCTAAGCGAATATTTCATGGAGATTTCGTATGTACAAAATTGATCTAACTGTAATGGAAGACCGTTTAGAGCGAGCTGTGGAGCGAGCCAAAGAGCGTGACATTATCATCCCTACGTTTGCTCAACAGAAAGATCCATCATTAATTCCTGATAAATTCAAAGAGGAATTAGCCTCCATCGGCTTATGGGATCTACATCCGCGCAATCTCTTCCGCATTACTTGGAAGAATGAACCCAAAGCAAGTGGTGGTGGGTACGGTGGTGTGAATTATTTGGAGCTCCCTTCAAGCTTGACGGGAGTGCCCGCTCGAATAATCGTCCTCGTTGGTAAGTGGTTCCCGACGGGCGCCCATAAAGTTGGCGCCGCCTTTGGATGCCTGGTACCACGCCTGGTTACAGGTCAATTCGATCCCACCACGCAAAAAGCAGTTTGGCCCTCCACAGGAAACTACTGTCGCGGTGGGGCCTATGATTCAGCCCTTTTGGCTTGCGAATCCATCGCCATTCTCCCCGAGGAAATGAGCAAAGAGCGCTTTGATTGGTTGGAAAATATCGCTGGTGAGACCATCAAAACCCCTGGGAGCGAATCCAACGTCAAGGAAATCTTTGACAAATGTTGGGAGTTACGCGCAACCGGTGAAGACTTGATGATCTTCAATCAGTTCGAGGAATTTGGCAACTATCTCTGGCATTATGAAGTCACTGGTCATGCCATGGAAGAAGTTCTACAGCATGTCATGGGACCGCGCGACCGCTACCGCGGCCTGGCCTCTGCAACCGGTTCTGCGGGCACTATTGCCAGCGGCGACTACATGAAGCAACTCTTCCCTGACAGCAAAATCGTCGCCAGCGAAGCTTTGCAATGCCCCACTCTGTTGGAAAACGGCTATGGCGCCCACCGCATCGAGGGGATTGGCGATAAGCATGTGCCCTGGATTCACAACAGTAAAAATACTGATATGTTGGTTGCCATCGACGACAATGCCGTTGTCAATCTCTCACGCCTGTTCAATGAGCAAGTCGGTCGTGATTACCTGGTCAAGCAGGGTGTACCCCAAGAGATCGTCAGCCAACTCGACTTGCTTGGTTTCTCGGGCATCTCCAATGTACTCTCTGCGATCAAAGCTGCCAAATATTACGAGATGGGCGAAGATGATATCATGCTCACGGTGCTGACAGACTCAATGGAGCTGTACCAGAGCCGCCTGACAGAAATGCATGAGGAGTACGGGGAATATTCTGAGACCGATGCCGCCGCAGATTTTTCCCGTTGGCTGCAAGGTGAATCTACCGATAACTTACTCGAACTGCGATACGAAGACCGCCGCCGCGTGCACCAACTCAAGTATTTCACTTGGGTCGAGCAGCAAGGCCGCACGTATGAAGAGATACAAGAACAGTGGTACGGACGTGACTATTGGACCGACTTCCAAACCCAGATCTCTGATATGGATGTCTTGATCGAGGAATTCAACGCCAAAGTTGGATTGCTCTAAAAACTATTGAAAGCTTAACAAAAATCGAGTATCCTGATAATGCAATTGAATGTGCACCTTCAGGATACTCTTTATTATTAAGGGGTTTAACATGAACTTTATTGATCCAACCTCATTGGTGCTGGTGACTTATCTTCCAACACCTCGCGATCTAGAGATGGCGCGTGTGTTGGGATGGTATCGGATTCCTTTGGCTACCGCGCCAAAGGTTGTGTCTGTCGATCATTTGGCATTTTATCAGCCGGCATCCTTTGGAGAACACAAGTGGTGCATTGAGTATATCGCCCCGGTACGCGGCCATGAATTGACGACGCGAGCGGAATTACTTCGGGATGAACTCGACCACCCCAGAGCTGGTGAGGAATATTTCAAGATTCAGCTTGATCCCTTGATTCAACTCCCTAATCCTGTAATTGCACAACGCTGGAAGCGGATTACTTTTCTCTATACTACGGGCGAATATTTACTTCAAGCAGAATCGATCAATGATTTAGTTGTTAAGTCGGATGAACGAAAACTTCTCTGGCGCGCGTTACGAGAACGAGCGAATTTGGAGCAAACCTATGCAGTGCCTGACACAGGTACGGATGTGCCATCTGAAGTATTAGCGATGCTGTTGGGGATTAAGGAATTGGGGAAGGGATATGGAGATGTTTCGTAGGGGTCAGAATAATGCTTTGTGAGAACTAACCATATCCTAAGCGTATTAGAGCGTGAATTTGGTAAAATCGAAGTTACAATATTTTGAGGAGAACCATAATGACGGAAGCGAATCAAAAACCCCTGTATTTTACACCTGACCCTGATGCTGGTTACACAGTCACTCGCCGGTCCGATGGCGGCATGCATCTTAAATTTACGGATGTAAACGAACAAACGTTGGAGCACTGGCGTGATTTTTCGGCGGAGCACTTATTGGGTTCGGACAGATTGACACGGAATCTATACGATCTCCGCCAAGTCGTAAAAATTTCGGATCGGGCGATCAAGATTGCCATCGAGCTAAATAGCGACCCCACGACGCGTAATATCCGCCTTGCGGTGGTTGTAGCAAGCGATGAAGTGCGAACAGCCATTCAAACGATCGCTGATCAGACTCCTGCTGCGGGTGCTCGTATCAAGATATTCGATGATTTAAATGAGGCCGAAGATTGGTTGAATCGCCCAATTGAGCAAATGATTTAGGTTCTCTATTCTTTGCCTGGGCGATCTCCCCAAAAACTGGATAGTCCCACGGCATTTTTCAGAACCCATTGATTGAAGATTGGTTAGAAGGAGTATGTATGGCAATGGATTTATTTAACTCCCGGGATGTTCTCGAAACGACGCATGGGAATTATGGAATTTTCCGATTGGATCGATTGGAAAAGATCGGGTTGGCGAAACTCGATCGGTTGCCCTTTTCGATGCGGGTGATGCTAGAGTCTGTACTGCGACAATGTGATGAGAGAGCCATCACCAAAGTTGATGTGGAAAACCTGGCAGCCTGGACCCCACAATCAGAAAATCGGCCTGTGTTGCCCTTCCGACCCGGACGTGTAGTGATGCAAGATTTTACGGGTGTACCCGCAGTGGTTGACCTGGCCGCGATGCGTTCAGCGATAGCGCGCTTGGGTGGCGATCCCAGGAAGATCAATCCCCAGGTAAATGTGGACCTGGTCATCGATCATTCCGTTCAAGTGGATTTCTTTGCCGATACCGATGCCTTACGCCGTAATGCAGAATTGGAATTTCAGCGTAACCGTGAGCGGTATGAATTTCTCCATTGGGGACAAAAGGCGTTCGATAATTTCAGGGTTGTACCTCCAGCAACAGGGATCATTCATCAGGTAAACCTTGAATATCTCGCCGACGTGGTGTTGACAAAAGATGTGAACGGTGAACGGATTGCATTTCCAGATTCGCTGGTTGGTACAGATTCGCACACGACGATGATCAATGGTCTTGGAGTGGTTGGATGGGGGGTAGGCGGCATTGAGGCCGAAGCGGCTATTCTCGGTCAGCAAATCGATATGCTAACCCCCGATGTACTTGGGTTCAAATTGTACGGTCAAATGCGAGAGGGGATCACTGCCACAGATTTGGTGCTGCGGATCGTGCAGATGCTGCGTGAGAAGGGCGTGGTCGGCAAGTTCGTGGAGTTCTACGGCCCTGGCCTGGACGTGCTCTCTTTGCCTGACAGAGCGACGATCGCCAATATGGCTCCCGAATATGGCGCGACCATGGGCTTCTTCCCCGTCGATCAGGAAACCCTGCGTTATATGCGCCTGACAGGCCGCTCGGAAGAGATTGTGGAACGTGTGGAGCAGTATCTCAAGGAGCAGCGGTTGTTCCGCACATCTGAGACCCCCGATCCACTTTACACAGATACCCTGGAGTTGGATCTTGGTTCTGTAGAACCGAATTTAGCAGGTCCCACGCTGCCGCACCATCGCGTACCTTTGAGTGAAATGAAGTCAACATTTCAAGCAGCGCTAAGAAAACCCGTTGCTGATAGGGGTTACGAGCTGAGTGATGATGCAATTGGATCAAATATAACGATTGGTACCAATGGTTCCACGGAAGAAATGGGTCACGGGGTAGTAGTAATTGCTGCAATCACCTCGTGTACGAATACTTCCAACCCATCAGTGATGATTGGGGCAGGCTTGCTTGCAAAGAAGGCTGTCGAACATGGTTTGATGGTCAAGCCTTTTGTAAAAACGAGCTTAGCCCCAGGTTCTCGCGTAGTCACGGAGTACCTGCAACAGTCTGATCTCTTAGAACCATTGGCGAAATTGGGATTCAATATTGTAGGATACGGTTGTACCACCTGCATTGGGAATTCGGGTCCCTTATCCAGTGAGATCGTTCGCGGCATCAACGAGGCGGATCTTGTTGCAGCAGCAGTTCTTTCTGGAAATCGCAACTTCGAAGGTCGCATCAGCCCACATGTGCGCGCAAATTATCTGGCTTCCCCGCCTCTTGTAGTTGCCTATGCATTGGCGGGAACTGTCGATATCGACCTCAACTATGATCCCTTGGGGATGAATGATGCTGGTCAGCCCGTGTACCTGCGAGATATCTGGCCCAGTTCAGAAGAGATCCTGGAAACTATCGCAGACAATGTCACCCCGGAGATGTTCAAGCAGCAATACGCCAACGTTTTTGATGGAAACGAAACCTGGAATAGGGTCGAAGGAAGTGGTGGTGATGTATATGACTGGGATGCACAATCGACCTACATTCAAGAACCTCCATTTTTTGTCGACCTAACTCACGAAGTTCCTGACATCAAAGAGATTATTGGTGCTCGGGTTCTCGTCAAGGTTGGCGATTCGATAACGACAGATCACATTTCTCCAGCAGGGGCGATCCCACTGGATGGTCCTGCAGGGAAATATCTCATCGAACAGAACGTGAAACCGCGTGATTTCAACTCTTTTGGCTCTCGTCGAGGTAACGACCGGGTGATGACACGCGGTACGTTTGGCAACATCCGCTTGAAGAACCAGCTTGTACCTGGAGTTGAAGGGAGTTACACTGTCTATTTGCCTCAGGGGGAAGAGATGAGCATCTTCGAAGCATCCCTGAAATACAAAGAGGCTGGAGTTCCCTTGGTTGTCCTGGCTGGGACTCAATATGGCACTGGCTCCAGCCGCGACTGGGCTGCGAAAGGCACTCTTCTATTGGGGGTCAAGGCAGTGATCGCGACATCTTACGAACGGATCCATCGTTCAAACCTCGTTGGGATGGGGGTGCTGCCTTTGCAGTTTAAGGATGGCCAGAGTGCTGAAAGTCTTGGGCTTGATGGCCGAGAAACGTTTGATATTTTGGGCCTCGATAACGACATTCAACCTCAGAGCGAGGTCAATGTCCTAGCAATTAAGTCAAATGGCAGCGTTGTCGAATTCAAAGCCCATGTGCGTTTAGATACCGCCATCGAGGTGGAATACTATCGTAATGGCGGAATTCTGCATACCGTACTGAGAAATATGCTTTCTGAATAAACCTTCTTTTTGTCAATTAATCAAAACTGGAATGTTTGGCGACAGACACACATTCCAGTTTTGATTCCCTTCATTCTTACATCCTTCTAACACTTTTGGGGTAAAAATATTACAGCACTTTTTCCGAATATGGGCATGCGTATTGGGTTTCACCCACGGGCAAACCCATTTTTCGGGGGAACTCTTCCCAGGAGGCATCTATGGCCGAAAACAAACCCATTGCATTCAAGGCTGAAATCAAACAACTTCTAAATATACTTATTCATTCTTTATATACTGATCGCGAGATCTTTTTGCGTGAGCTGATATCTAATGCGTCCGACGCCCTCACTCAGATGGATTTCCTTATGCTAACCGATCGCGATGTGCTCGATCCCGACGCAGAATTAGCCATCCGCTTGAGCGTTGATGAAGATGAGAAGATCATTACCATCAGCGATACAGGCGTGGGGATGACCAAAGATGAACTGACTACCAACCTGGGGACCATTGCTCAATCAGGTGCGCGCGCGTTTTTGGAAGCTGCCGAGGAAGGGGCAGACCAACAGCAAATTGCAGATGTCATTGGCCAGTTTGGCGTGGGGTTCTACTCCGTCTTTATGGTGGCTGACTGGGTGAGGGTAACTTCCCGCTCGTATAAACCCCGGGCAAAAGCCGCCACCTGGTATGCCACCGGAGAAGATACCTTTACCGTGGATGCTGCCGAAAAAGAAGCCCGCGGCACTATAATCGAGATCAAGCTCACCGAGGAAACCGAAGAGTTCGCCAATGAAAGTCGCTTGCGCGATATTATTAAACGGCATTCCGACTACGTGCGGTTCCCGATTTTCGTGGGTGACGATGAAGAACAAACCAACCGTCAGACAGCCATTTGGCGTCAATCTCCTCGGGAAGTCGAAGCAGGGGAATACAACGAATTCTATAAACACCTGACTTTGGATTTCGAAGACCCGCTTGCCCGGATTCATTTTGTAGCCGATGCTCCGCTGCGAATCTTCTCACTGCTTTATATCCCCACCAAACCAGAACGTAGTATGTTCTCTTTGCGCAAAGATGACGGTCTTAAGCTTTACGCTCGCAAGGTGATGATTCAAGAATACACCACCGATTTGCTGCCGCATTATTTCCGGTTTGTTCAGGGTGTTGTCGATTCTGAAGATTTACCCCTCAATGTTTCCCGAGAATCCGTCCAGGCCACAGCCTTGATGGCGCGCATCAAAAAGATCCTTACTGGTCAGGTTACAAAGCAGCTTTCAAATTTGGCAGAGAATGAACCTGAGGAATACGCAAAATTCTGGGACGCGTTTAGCCCCTTTATCAAGGAAGGTATTGCTTCCGAAGAGTCGGACCGCGCGAGCCTGTACCCCTTTGTGCGTTTCCATACCACCGTGCATCCCGAGAATTGGGTTTCGCTTGATGAATACGTCGAACGCATGAAAGATGACCAGGAAAAGATCTACTATATCCTCGGGGATGATGACCGCTCAGTCGCTCGCAGCCCACATCTGGATTACTTCCGTAAGCATGGGTATGAGGTGATAACACTGACAGATCCAATGGATTCATTCATGCTCCTGGGGTTGCGCGAATTTGGGGATTACCAGCTACAAAATGTGGCTGCACCAGACCTGGAACTTCCGGCTGTTGAGGAGGCCCCTGAAGATGAACCTGCCCCCGAAGCATTGCCAGAAAAGGATTTCGAGAAGATCATCGAGCGCTTCAAATGGCATCTGGGAGAGCGCGTCACCGATGTGCGCGCTACCGACCGCTTGTCAGATTCAGTTGCCAGGCTGGTTGACCCTGAGGGCTCTTTAGGCCAGGAAATGCAGCGCGTTTATCGCCTTGTTGACCGCGAATACGAAGTACCCAAAAAGGTATTGGAACTCAACCCCAGCCATCCGATTGTGATGAAATTGCACGAACTACCGGGGGATGACGACCGTAATGCAACAATCATCGAGCAAATTTACGAAAGCGCCCTTCTGATCGAAGGCCTTCACCCTGATCCGGCGAGTATGCTTCCCCGCATCCAGGCGTTGATGGAAGCAGCCCTTAAGTGAAATAAACATGACACACCCCGAATTTAATATTCTGGTGTGTCATGTCTGTTTTCCCCA
>CAYTKR010000178.1:0-9450 GCA_964438295.1 uncultured Anaerolineales bacterium | reverse complement strand
CATCCCGCGTCACTCTAGAATGGAACTTATACAATTCATTTGATTCTAAAATAGGGGTGGACGGGTTACGGTGTAATCCATCCACCCCTATTTTTCAGTTTACTTTCATGATTTTGTGTAAGCCAAGAAGTGAAAATAAATTGGTCATCCTATGACTCAATACGCAATCCGCCGACTTTTACTATCGATACCAGTTGTGTTTGGAATTTTGCTGGTTACCTTTGTGCTGGCACGGTCGATCCCTGGTGACCCTTGTAAAGCGATGTTGGGGGAAAAAGCATCCGCAGAAGTTTGCGAGCGTTTCACCCGCGAACACGGCCTTGATAAGCCAATCCCGGTCCAATTTTGGATTTATATGAAAGATATTGCGCGCGGAGATTTTGGTAGATCGATCCGCTTCAGCCGACCTGTGACTCAGATCCTCATCGAGCGTCTACCCACTACTATTGAATTAGGTTTGACAGCTTTGATCCTCGCGATACTCATTGGCATTCCCTTGGGGGTGATCTCAGCGGTGAAACGTAATTCTGCCATCGATGTTGTCACAATGATTGGCGCAAATACCGGTGTCTCGATGCCGGTTTATTGGTTGGGATTGATGCTAGCCTATGCGTTTGCATTGCTGTTGAAGGGGACGCCATTTTGGCTGCCTCCCTCGGGACGCCTCTCTGCGGGGATTCAAGCAGTCCCATTTTATGAAGTCTTCAACTGGAACCTGGTCCCCGGCACATTTATATACCAATTCATGGATTTCTTTTCCAATATGTATATATTTAACTCTCTAATCACGGCCGATTGGATGGTGTTGGGAGATGTGATCAAACATCTAATTCTGCCAGCTGTAGCCCTGAGCACGATCCCGCTCTCGATCATCGCCCGCATGACGCGCTCCAGTATGTTAGAGGTTTTGCGCCAGGATTATATCCGTACGGCACGTGCAAAAGGATTGTTCGAACGGTTTGTCGTCTTGAAGCATGGTTTTCGAAATGCTCTGCTTCCAATAGCAACGATTATTGGTTTGCAGGTAGGCACACTCTTTGCTGGTGCAGTGCTCACGGAGTCAATTTTCAGCTTCGCAGGCGTAGGACGGATGCTTTTCGAAGCGATCACAGCCCGAGATTTCCCCATTGTTCAGGCCTTTACGGTGGTTATCTCGGTGGGCTACGTAGCCGTAAACTTGATAGTTGATCTTTCGTACGTGTTCATTGATCCACGCATCAAATTGGATTGAGGCTTTCATGGCAGCTATTACTGATTCAAATAATTCTGAAGCTAAGAAAGATTATCGTTCCAACAGTCTTGCAAGGCTTACTTTGCGGCGCATTTTTCGTCAGCGTTCAGCCGTCATTGGCGGCACCATTTTGGGTTTGTTAATTCTGGTAGCCATCTTTGCACCAGTGATCTCGCCATACGACCCAGAAGAAGTGTTGATTGGTAAAGAGGATATCAAAAAACGTGCCGACCCCTGTATTCATTTGCTAGGCTGTCCAGAAGATCAACCTCAGCATATCTTGGGCGTTGATGGCAATGTGCGCGATGTATTTAGCCGGGTAATCTATGGTTCACGCGTTTCTTTACTTATTGGCTTTAGCACGGTTGGATTTGCCATCATCATTGGGACATTCCTTGGGGCCGTAGGAGGCTATGCTGGTGGTTGGCTAGACAACCTTATTATGCGCTTCATGGATGTATTGCTGGCTTTCCCATCGTTTTTGTTGGCCATCGCGATTGTGTCTGTATTGGGGAGGGGGTTGCAAAATGCGCTTCTGGCAATTGGTATTGTGACTATTCCTGTATACGCCCGTGTAGTGCGAGCCAGCGTGTTATCTGTCAAAGAACAGGAATATGTTGCTGCCTCTCTTGCTCTAGGTGGCAGCCACTTTCATATCTTGTTTACTCGTATTCTGCCGAACGCGATACCACCGTTGATTGTTCAAGGAACCTTGGGGATTGCGACAGCCATCTTGGATGCGGCTGCGCTGTCCTTCCTGGGACTAGGCGCCCAACCACCCACCCCTGAATGGGGGACAATGTTAGGTTCAGAGCGCAACCAGGTCTTTACAGCCCCGCACTTGGTATTCTTCCCTGGACTGGCCATTATGATCACGGTGTTGTCCTTTAATTTATTGGGTGATGGTTTACGTGATGCCATCGACCCGCGGCTAAAACAATAGTGGAGCTGCATCGTGGCGAATAACAATAGCAACCCCCTTTTAGAAGTAAAGAATCTGAAGACGTATTTCTTTACAGATGATGGCGTCGTCAAGGCAGTCGATGGCGTAGATTTCGAAGTGCAGCCAGGAGAAATTTTAGGTTTAGTTGGTGAGTCAGGTTGTGGTAAGAGTGTCACTTCTTTCTCGATTTTGCAATTAGTTGACGATCCGGGCAAGATTGTAGAAGGTGAAGTTTATTTCGAGGGACGCAACCTAATAGATCTTTCTGTGGCCGAGATGGTAGACATGCGCGGCAACTTGATGTCGATGATCTTCCAGCAACCACAGACCAGTTTGAACCCAGTTTTTCCTGTTGGCGCTCAGATTGCTGAAGTTTTCCAAATTCATCGCAAGATGCCCAAGGAAGAGGCCTGGAATCAGGCGGTGGATTTACTCAAACTTGTGGGGATTGCGGACGCGGAAAGCAAGGCTCAAGCATACCCTCACGAGATGTCTGGTGGACAAGCTCAAAGGGTTATGATTGCCATGGCCCTAGCACTCAAGCCCAAATTGCTCATTGCCGATGAACCTACCACTGCCCTCGATGTGACCATCCAGGCGCAAATTCTTGACCTTATGTTGGATCTTCGCGACCAAATGGGAACCTCGGTCATATTGATTACCCACGACCTGGGCCTGATTGCTGAGATGGCCGACCGAGTTGCCGTGATGTATGCCGGACGCATCGTCGAGCAGACCGACATCTTATCCTTATTCAAGAATCCTACCCATCCCTATACTAAGGGATTGATCGAATCTGTTCCGGTACTCGGGAATGTGAAAGAACGCCTGGCCGATATTCCTGGCAATGTACCCAACCTGATTGGGCTGCCTCCTGGGTGCCGCTTTGCCTCGCGATGTGAAGCCAGAACGGAATATGGTCTGGATATCTGCACTGAAGTCGAGCCTGATTTGGTCCCGGTTAATGCCGATCACACAGTGCGTTGTTGGCTCTTCCAAGACAATGGAGAACATAAAGCGCCCTTGAAAAACGTTCAGGCGGCATGACGATCTCTTCATGCTTGAAGAAATTATTGTTGAGAAGACTATGACAGAGAATTTACCAAAATCAAATGGAAGTAAAGGTGATTTAATCCAGGTTAAAAACCTGGTTAAATACTATCCTGTAAGGGGCGGAGTATTCCGACGTATCGTTGATTGGGTTCAGGCAGTTGACGATATTAGTTTCACGATCAGGAAAGGTGAAACCCTGAGTCTGGTGGGAGAATCTGGGTGTGGCAAAACCACTGCTGGGCATACCATGTTGCGTCTTACTCCTCCAACCGGTGGCTCAGTGATATTTGATGGTGTGGATGTATTTCAACTCGAGGGGAAAGATCTCAAAGAGATGCGCCGCAGTATGCAGATCGTATTCCAAGACCCTTATGGGTCGCTTGACCCCCGTTTGCCCATTGGCGAGTCCGTGGCCGAGGGTTTGCGAATCCATGGTATGGGTAATGGCAACGAGCGTGTCGATATGGTCATGCAAATGCTAAATCGAGTTGGCCTGGAAGATTACCATGCCAATCGCTACCCCCATGAGTTCTCTGGCGGTCAACGTCAGCGCATCGGCATTGCCAGAGCACTGACCATGCAACCCAAATTCATCGTTTTGGATGAACCCGTCTCGGCGTTGGACGTATCCATCCAGGCCCAAGTGCTGAACTTGTTGAAAGATCTACAGGCTGAGTTTGGCCTGACTTATTTATTCGTAGCTCATAATCTTGCGGTTGTGGAGCATATTTCTGATCGTGTAGCAGTAATGTATCTAGGTAAGATTGCCGAGATGGCCCCTAGAGATGATCTCTTCGCGAAACCCATCCATCCCTATACCCAAGCGTTGTTGTCGGCAATCCCCATCCCCGACCCGACGATCAAGCGTGAGCGCATCATCTTGAAAGGTGATGTACCCAGCCCGCTCAATCCGCCCTCAGGCTGTCGGTTCCACCCGCGCTGCCCCTTCGCTCAAGAAGACTGCGCTGTTGATGAACCCGTATTGCGCGAGTTGCGCCCAGATCATACAGTCGCTTGTCATTACGCAGAACAATTTCTGGATTAGTTTAATTGTGAATTTTTTTAAAACGGGTAAGCAAGGGTGCATTAGCACTCCTGTTTACCCGTTTTTTCGAACCCTCCTTTGACATTCTGAACCGCCCCGGCTAAAATGGAGACATATTGAATCTTTAGGATTTGAAGATGATTTTCTGAATATGGGGAGCAGTTCTGACCAAATTCAGAAAACTACCTTGCTAATTCCTGGAGCAACTTCCTTCTCTTGCTCATATTGAGGAGATTTTATGAGTGCATGGCCAGGTAAATATGTTATTGGACTGACCGGCAATATCGCCACGGGTAAGAGCGTGGTCCGTAAAATGATGGAACATCTTGGTGCCTATGGTATTGATGCCGATACATTGAGTCATCGTACAATCATGAAGGGCGCGCCAGGCTTTCAATCGGTGGTAGATACTTTTGGGACGTGGGTATTGTCATCGAATGGCCAGATTGATCGCAATAAATTGGGCAATCTGGTATTTTCGAATCCCGAAGCAATGGAATCTCTGGAAGCCATCATCCACCCCCTGGTGCGCCAGGCAATTGACATCTTAGTGCGACGCACCAAGCATCAAGTCGTGGTAATCGAGGCGATTAAATTGCTCGAGGGAGATTTACATACCCTGTGTGACGCCATTTGGGTTACAGATGCAAAACAAGAGACGCAGATTTCTCGTCTGGTCCATAGACGTGAGCTGGAAGAGGATACAGCCCGGGGTCGTGTTTTGGTTCAAGAACCGCAAAGTACGAAACTAGAAGCCGCCGATGTTGTTATTCATAATGATGATTCCTTTGAGCAAACTTGGGAGGTAGTCCTAGCAGCCTGGCAGGAATACGTTCCTGCCAAAGTTGAGCCCATAACTGTAAAACATGTTGAACATGTTGAAGTAAAAGAGCTGACAGTTCAGAGGGCTGGCCCCGCGGAGGCAGCAGAGATCGCTGAATTTGTAACTCGCCGGAGCGATGGCAAGCGCCGTATGACTCGCTCAGATGTGATGGCAGCCTTTGGCGAAAAGGCCTTTATGTTGTTGAAAAGGGGGGGCAATATCTCTGGCCTTATGGGATGGCAAGTTGAAAACTTGGTCGTGCGCGTTGACGATGTGATCATCGATGACGAGGTGCCGATAAACGATGCGGTCGAGGCGCTAGCAGATGAAATCGAAGCCGCGTCGAAGGAATTGTTATGTGAGGCTGCGCTGCTCTTTTTACCTCCCGATCTGGCTCGTCATAACGAAATCTGGAGCAGATTAGGTTACGACGCCCGTACGGTTAAACATTTGAGTGTCCGGGCCTGGCAAGAGGCTGCCATGGAATCCATGCCACCTGGCACCGTGCTGTACTTCAAGCAATTACGCATGGATCGAGTGCTCCGGCCGGTTTGAACATAAGGCCTTTTTCGGCTAAATCCGTTTTGTGGCAGGGTAATACCTCCAAGAATATATAAACCTGAATTTTTGTTAGCGAATGGATTATCTTTTTTTCATCTTTGAGCGTCTGGATTGGCTGGGTGTTATCGACATTCTGTTGGTATCAACGATATTCTTTGCAATATTACTGGTCCTGCGCGACACCCAAGCAGCCGTCTTATTACGGGGCGGGTTACTGCTTATTGCTCTTCTTGGCATCCTTGCCAGTCTGGAAGTCTTGCCAGCATTTTCATGGTTGGTTAGCAATGCCTTACCGGCACTCTTTTTGGCAATTCCGGTGATATTTGCACCTGAGATACGCCGCGGCCTGGAACGGATAGGTCGAACCGGGGCGATCGTTGCTCGAAGACCGGGAGAAAATGGGGATGTCATTGATGATCTGGTAAGTGCTGTGACCCGATTGGCCGATCGAAAGCATGGCGCCCTGATCGTTTTGCAGCGTTCCGACAGCTTGCAGGAATATGTCGAAACCGGGGTTGGCCTAAACGCCCATGTTACGCCGGAGTTGCTGCTGCAAATTTTTTATCCTAATACACCTTTGCATGATGGTGCCGTGGTGATCGAAGGTGATTATGCCCTGGCTGCTTCCTGTGTGATGCCCCTATCTACCAGCGGAAGCCTGACCTCAACGCCGGATAGGATGATGGGGTTACGCCACCGCGCTGCCTTGGGAACATCAGAAGTTGGTGATGCAGTTGCTGTCGTGGTTTCAGAGGAAACTGGCGCGATCACAATTACCCACCGAGGGCGAATGATCAGCAATCTGACAGGGGAACGCCTGAAAACAATCTTGCGAACCTTTTTCCAACCAGCGCGTGATAGAAATCCCTTTAGATCATTCATGAAGCGTCTCTCATCCAATTCCAGTCGCTGGGAGGGGAATCCATGAAATTGCGTTTCCCGGGTTGGTTTGGTAAATATTTTAGTACCCTCTTGCTGGCATTGATTATGGCGATCATTGTCTGGGTTTCTGCGGTTACGTCTGCCGATCCCAACCAGGAGCAAGAATTTCTGGTGGATGTTGATATTGTTGGCTTGGCGTCTAATCTTGAAGTCACTAGCGATCTGCCCGCAGATTTGACCCTGACTCTGTTGGCTCCGCTCAGTATTTTAGATCAGATTGACGCCAGTGGAACCTTGCAGGCCTGGATAGATTTATCCGGGTTGGAGGCGGGAACACATACCCTTTCGTTGTTCTACCAAATTGACCCTGGATTTCGACCTGTCCGTGTGGTTTATAACAGCCCAGAAATGGTGGAAGTCACCTTGGAAGAACTGATATCGAAAACGATTCCCATACAGTCTGAGGTTCGAGGAGAACCCAGGTTGGGATATCAGGCAAGCGAGCCCGAATGGAGTCATGAAGAGGTGGTGATATCTGGGCGAGCCTCCCAAGTCGAAAGAGTAGCGCTGGTCAAAGCTACGCTGAATATTACTGGCGCAGAAGAAACCATTGAGCGCAATCTCAGTCTCATCGCTTTTGACGAGAACGGTACTCTCATTTCAGATATTATTTTGACCCCCAGCGATATCAGCGTTGTGCAAACTATTACCCTGCGAGGTGGATATCGCAACATGGTTGTTAAGGTACTCACCACTGGTCAGGTCGCGGATGGCTACCGTCAAACGAGTATTTCTGTTTCCCCACCTAATGTGATGGTCTTTTCTGCGAACCCAACAGTTGTCGATCAATTGCCGGGCTATGTTGAGACTGACCCCCTGAATATCTCCAATACCTTTGATGATGTTGAAACGATCTTAGGTTTGAATTTGCCCGAAGGAGTATCTGCCATTGGAGACCCCAACGTCTTGGTGCAAGTGGGCATTGCTGCTATGGAAGGCAATCTCAAGATCATGCGTTTGGTGGAAACCATTGGCGTGCTCCCAGAATATGAAGTCAGTGTTTCTCCAGACTCGGTTGATGTGATCTTGTTTGGACCGCTACCCGAGCTGGAGGCTCTGACCGACACAGATGTGCGTGTAGTTTTGGATCTATCTGGTCTCGAGGGTGGGATTCACCAGCGTATCCCTGAGGTGGTCATCTTGCCCGAACGGATTCGCGCCGAGGCGGTATCCCCCGAGAATATCGAAGTGGAGATCATTGCCATCGATCCGACTCCAACGCCAACACCAACCGCAACCCCCACACCTACGCCAACACCCTGATCCAAGGTTGGGGCGTTGCGTAAGAACCACAAATAACCCTGAAAGAATCTAGAAGATTATAGAATGACAAAACCCGTTGTCGCCTTAGTTGGACGCCCTAACGTAGGCAAAAGCACCTTATTCAACCGCCTAGCACAAGAACGCCTGGCGGTAGTGGATGATATTCCTGGCACCACGCGCGATCGATTAATGGCTGAAGCTGATTGGGGAGGATACATCTTCGACATCGTTGATACTGGCGGGATTGACCCCACTCAGGTCAGCCCAGGCAAAAAAAGCGCGCCTCTTTCGATAGGATCGGCTGATTTCGTGAATGAGATCCGTACCCAGGCAGAGATCGCCATCAATGAGTCTGATGCGATCTTGTTTATCACCGATGTGCAAAATGGTGTGACACCAGCTGATCAGGAGATTGCCCAGATATTGCGCAGGCATCAGCGCAAACAAGATGGTCAGCCTTGGCCGCCGATCATCATGGTAGTGAATAAATGTGAAAACAAGGCCAGTAGAGAGCAAGCATTTGAATTCTACGAATTAGGCATGGGCGAACCTTATCCTATATCTGCTCTTCATGGTCAAGGTACTGGCGACCTGTTAGACGTACTCATTGACACTTTCAAATCTTGGGTTGACGAACAGGAAGAAGATGACTCTGTAAAAATATCGATCGTCGGCAAGCCCAATGTGGGAAAATCTACATTGCTCAACCGTTTGGCTGGAGAAGAACGAGCTATCGTTAGCCCCATCGCAGGGACCACTCGTGATGCCATCGACACCCGTCTGACATATCACGAGATCCCCATCACCCTGATCGATACTGCGGGCATCCGCCGACGTGGCAAGGTCGATCCTGGAGTTGAGAAGTACAGTGTAATTCGATCAATGCAGGCCATCCGGCGCTCGGATGTAGCCTTGCTGTTAATCGATGCAATTCAGGGCGTTACCTCTCAGGACACGCATATCGCTGGGCATATTCTCAAAGCCTGGAAAAGCGCTGTCGTTCTGGTCAATAAATGGGACGCGATCCCCAAGGACACGCATACCATCGAGGATTACACCTGGCACGTCCGCCAGGAGTTGAATTTCTTGGATTATGTGCCTGTGCTGTTCGTTTCAGCTCAAACAGGGCGCCGCGTGCACAAAATCCTGCCCACGGCTTTGCAAGTGCAAGAGGAACGTCTTGTACGCCTCACCACAGGCAAACTCAATCGGTTGCTGCGCGATGCCATGGATCTTCATCCACCGCCATCTAAGGCTGGCAAACACTTGAAAATATTCTATGGAGCCCAGGTAAGTAACAGCCCACCTACCTTTGTGTTGCATGTCAACGATCCAGACTTGTCACATTTTACTTATATTCGCTTCTTAGAGAATCGCATTCGGGCTGTATACCCCTTCATTGGTACGCCTCTCCGCATTATTCTCAGGGGACGCAAGGAGGAAAACTAAGGAGAGAGAAGTAATCATATATTGTGTCATTGCGAACCCCCAGAGCGAAGTCGGAGGGGTGAAGCAATCCACCCTTTACTAAGTGTAAACATGACACACCCCGAATTTAATATTCTGGTGTGTCATGTCTGTTTTCCCCA
>CAYTKR010000177.1:0-9811 GCA_964438295.1 uncultured Anaerolineales bacterium | reverse complement strand
TGGGATATGAACTATCTTCTCAAGGTGATTTCTGTCTAAATGCGATTGCCCTGTATTGGGGGGCTCTCCTATTGCCATCTGCAAATTTTTACGCTACACTCAGTTCATCATTCAGTCATTTAGGATGTGGGGTCCCTATGCATAATGAAGATTGTTTTTTCATAGGTATTGCAGCAACTGCTGGTAAACGTGAGCTTGCCTTTGCAGCCATTGATCGCGAATTGCGCCCTGCACAGGTTGGTAGTGGCGATATGGAGTCTGTGACAGGTTATGTTTCTGGGCATAAAAACTCCCTCGTGGCGATTGCAGGTCCCAGACAACCAAACCAGGGTTTGATGAAGCGCGATGATGTGAGGGCAAATCTCAACCCTGTGCCCCGTTCAGGGCAATGGAAAGATAACCGCGTAGCTGAATACATACTGCACGCCCACAAGATACGTATACCTCACACATTCGCTCAAGCTGAAGACTGTTCGAACGCCATGCGCATGAGCTTTATGCTCTTTCGACTGTTAGAAGAGTTGGGATATCGACCATTTTCTACTCCCAAAGGCGAACGAAGTGTAATGGAAGTCAACTCATACGCTGCTTACGCCGTTCTGCTTGAATGTTTGCCGTTCCCAAAAACCAGTTTAGAGGGACGCTTACAGCGCCAGTTAAAACTATATGATTTGGGTCTGGAGATTTCAGACCCAATGCGCATTTTCGAAGAAATTACCCGCTACAAAATCATACAGGGAATTCTACCTTTAGAAGGGCTTTATTCCCCCTATGAATTGGAAGCGATGGTTGCTGCTTACACTGCTTGGTTGGCAATTGAACACCCAGAAAGGGTATCGGTCTTGGGGGATCCGAGAGAAGGGCAAATCGTTCTGCCTGCAAAAGTGTTAAAATCAGAGTATCGATAAATAATCTCCGTGGGAAATGCTCTTACAGTAAGATTTTCAGAGAATGTTGGCTTTAAACCACAAAAATTGGAGAAGAATCATGGCCCCATACAAAACCAAATTGATCCTCAACCCTAACGCCGACATGGGCAACGCCTGGAGGCTTGCCGCGGACCTGCGTCCCGTGGTCGATGAGTACGGTGGTGCTGATTGGTCTGGAACCGTCTATCCCACCCACGCCACTGAAATAGCCCGGCAGGCTGCCTTAGAGGGCTACGAACTGGTGGTTGCCGTTGGAGGCGACGGCACAATCCACGAGGTCATCAATGGCGTTATGCAAGTGCCTGCAGAGCAGCGCCCCCGCGTGGGCATTGTTCCAATGGGGTCCGGCAACGACTTTGCCCATGGGGTTGGTATGAAGGGTAATCATGTCGATGCGCTCAGACAGATCTTCTCTGGCACGCCAAAACCCATCGATCTGGCCGTAGTCGAGGATAACCTCGGCCGCCGTGAGTTTATCGACAATACGATCGGAATCGGATTTGATGCCACGGTCACCATCCGTTCTCATTCTTTGCCTCTTTTACGGGGTTTTTTGATGTATCTGGTAGCTGTTTTACAGACCATCATCCTAAACCACGATGCCGCTCACATGGAATTCGAGACCAACGAAGAAAGCTGGGTCGAAGATGTCTTGATGTTGGTCATCTGCAATGGGCCGCGCGAGGGTGGGGGATTCATGGTCGCTCCAGATGCAGTCAATAACGATGGTTTGTTTCATTATGCGGCCATCAACAAAGTATCTCGAGCTATGATGTTCCGCCTGGTACCCGAAGTGATGAATGGCACTCACGGGCGTTTCAAACAGGTTCGCATGGGACATCTCAAATCCATGAACTTGAAATCAGACCGACCCCTATTCATTCATATCGACGGGGAAGTCTTTGCTGATTTTGGCTCTGACGTGCGCGAACTCAAATTAGAAGTAATGCATCAAGCGATTGAGGTTGTTTCTTAACATTGCCCGATCTCGAACAGAGTCTTCACGGTCACGATTTAGGTCACCTGCGCATTGTCGCCGATAGCTGGGGGGTCGAACTAACTGCGCCCGATGTCAAATCGGCTTTGCCTGAACTGACAAGATACATTTTGGATGCCACGCTTCTAGAGGAAATCCTCGAGAGCTTGTCTGTCGAGGCGCGTGCGGCCTTGAATGCTGTCGTAACCAAAGCAGGCCGTTTACCATGGGTACAATTCACCCGACAATTTGGCGAAGTGCGGGAGATCGGTCCAGGACGCCGTGACCGCCAAAGGCCCGACAAAAACCCCGCCTCGACAGCAGAAGTGCTGTGGTATCGTGCTTTGGTTGGGCGCGCATTTTTCGATACCCCGCGGGGGACTGAGGAATTCGCTTATATTCCTGATGATCTTTTGCCTTTGATCTCGCAGATCGCTTCTCCACAAGGGGGAACTCCCTTGGGCAGGGCTGCTACTGCTACAGAGCGAGCGCATCCCATCATTGCCAACGACCATCTTTTAGACCATGTCTGCACATTCCTGGCAGGATTACGAATAGAACAGGAACCAAACTCACTACCTGAACATCTGCAGCCATTTCTACGATCGTTGCTCACCAGTGCGGGGCTCCTGAGCGCGGACGAGCAACCCGATATCGACGCGACTCGCGCCCACCTCGAAGCGCCACGTGGTGAAGCCAGCCTTCAGCTCGCCCAAGCCTGGTTGAACAGCGCAGTGCATAACGATTTACACTTGGTTCCACATCTGCAGGTCGAGGGGGAGTGGGAGAACGATCCACTGAACACGCGCCGTTTCGTCATCCGCTTACTGGATGCTCTACCCGAAAATATTTGGTGGAGCCTCTCCGCGCTCATCGCCGATATTCGCCGCGCCCATCCCGATTTTCAACGCCCAGCGGGAGATTATGATTCCTGGTATATAAAAGATAATCAAACCGATGAATATTTACGCGGTTTCGAACATTGGGATGATGTCGAAGGGGCTCTGATCCGGTATATGATCTCTGGTCCTTTACATTGGTTGGGAATTGTCGATCTGGCTGCTCCCGAGGAAGACACACCGCCCTGGCAGGGAGTCGCCTTTCGTTATTCAAGTTGGGCAGCCGCCCTTTTTGCAGATATGACTCCCGAGGGCATCCCAGCGGAAACTGACCCCGTACATGTGCGCTCGGATGGACGCGTAGGCGTGCCACTCTTAGCGCCGCGCTCGGTGCGCTATCAGATCGCCCGATTTTGCCGTTGGGAACTGGATACTCCTCACGAATACCGCTATTTGCTCACCCCATCATCCCTGGAGCGCGCCCGCAAACAAGGGTTGCAAATCAGCCATTTATTGACCATCCTGCAAAATCACGCTGATTCGCTACCCCCCAATATCCTTAAAGCATTGAAACAATGGGAACAGCGCGGTACCGAAATCCACATCGAACAGCAGGTCATCCTGCGAGTAGGTTCCCCAAAAATCCTGAGTGCCTTACAAAAATCGCGCGCGGCCCGCTTTTTAGGCGATCCGCTCGGTCCAGCCGCCATTATAGTCAAGCCCGGAGCCGAGGAGAAAGTTCTGGCAGCGCTATTAGAGATGGGGTTTATGGGGGAGATTGGAAATGCAGATATTGAAAATTCAAGCATTTAGCTTTTTACGTTTTTCCCAAATCTGATACAACGCGAGATTCCCTTCTTGCCCATCTGAATAGAAGCTCTCTCGTATGGTGAAGCCTGTTTCATCAGCCAGTTCATGGAGCTCTGCTTCGCTGAATAAATGCACATAGCGCAGACCGTAGCCGCCGCGCCGCCAATCTAACAAGTAATCGCCATTGTCAACCAGGTCAGAGGTCAACCCAATCTCTTCCCAGGGCTGAATGCGGGCCTTCAACCGCGGGCTGTTGAGGAACTGCCAGTTGGAGTGGATGAAACGACCATTGGGGTTTAACAAATTTTGAACTTTCTTGAAGGTTGTCAGGTGAAGTTCCTTGCTGGGTAGGTGGTGCATTGTTGCAAACGCAAGAACTATGTCAAAAGCTTTCTGATTACTGACCACCGACCACTGACCACTTTCTTCCAATTCATCCCATTTAGGGTTCGATAAATCTGCCTGGGAGAAGAAAATGCTAGAGGAATCCGGGCGCCCCGCGCGGGATACGTCCAGAAGCTCCCTGCTGAAGTCGAGGCCCAGGTAATAGCCTTGGTGCCCGCGTCGGGCCAGTTCACGAGCCAATTCTCCGTTGCCACATCCCAGATCTAAAACATTCGCGTCGGATGGAATCATCTCCAAAATACGCAAAACCCCAGGCTGCAGGCGTTCCCGCGTTGCCGAGAATTGTAGTGCGAAGGTCTGGTAAAATTGCTTGTTGAGTTTTATCAGTTGTTTAATGGTAGAAGAGTCCATGTGGACATTATAGCAGTGTAGAACCGTGGAAAGCACACAAAAAGAACGTTGGCATCGATCGAAGGAATTGACCCCGCAAAAGCGGGTTTTGGCGCGCCGGGCGTTGGAAGATATCCGTGAGGGCCTTGAAGTTTTCAGTGCTTTGCGCCGCAACCCTCTGCCAAATGGCGAGGGTTTTTTGAATAAATCCATGCTGGTGGCCGTATATCGAGATCTGGTAGATTCAGGCGAATGGCAGGCAGACACGGCCTTGATGACAAAGATCCGCCTAAAGCCTATGCGCACCCTTTCAGGGGTTACGACTGTGACGGTGCTGACCAAACCGTACCCATGCCCTGGAAAGTGCATCTTCTGCCCCACCGATGTGCGCATGCCCAAGAGCTACCTGCCCGATGAGCCCGGAGCGATGCGCGCCTTGCACCATGAGTTTGACCCCTTCGAACAGGTATATGCCCGTATCCAGGCTCTGCATGATGTAGGGCACCCCACAGACAAGATCGAATTGCTCGTATTAGGCGGCACATGGAGTTCTTATCGCAAGGATTACCAGGAATGGTTTTTGCGGCGCTGTTTTGACGCCATGAACGGCGTTGAGTCCGAAACTCTGACTGAGGCTCAGGTGATAAACGAAACAGCCGCGCATCGCAATGTCGGCCTGGTTGTCGAAACCCGGCCCGATCATGTTGATTTGGAAGAAATCGCCTGGCTGCGCTCGTTGGGGGTAACCAAAGTTCAAATTGGCGCCCAAAGCCTGGATGATGAGATTCTGGATTTGAACAAACGCGGTCACTCCGTGCAAGAGTTGCGGGATGCGCTGGCACTGCTGCGGGCAGCAGGCTTCAAGGTGGTGCTGCACTGGATGCCCAATTTACTTGGCGCGACCATCGATTCTGACCGTGAAGATTTTGTCCGACTTTGGGATGGGCTGTGCCCCGATGAACTCAAGATCTACCCCACCCAATTGCTGGCCAATGCCGAGTTATATGAATACTGGCAACGGGGGGAATACACACCTTACGAAACCGATGAACTGATCGAGTTGATCGCTGATGTCAAGACGACCATCCCGCACTATTGCCGTGTCAATCGGGTGATTCGCGATATCCCTTCAACCAATGTGGTCGAAGGCAATAAACGCACCAGCCTGCGTCAAGATGTTCATTTGCTACTAAAAGAACGCCAGCAGCATTGTGCGTGCGTGCGCTGCCGCGAAGTGCGCGGCCAGGTGATCGTCCCTGACCAATTGGTCTTGGATGATTTGATCTATGGAGCCGACTTTGCTGAAGAGCATTTTATATCCTATGTGACCCCCGATGATCTATTGGCCGGTTTCTTACGCCTATCGTTACCAAAGGCTGAATCTCCCTCAACGGGATTGATTGATCTGGCTGGTGCCGCAATCATCCGCGAGGTGCACGTTTATGGCCAATCCTTGCAGGTCGGGCAGGAGCACCAGGGAGCTGCGCAGCACACTGGTTTAGGGACGACACTGATCCAGCACGCTGAAGAGATCGCACTCGCAAAAGGCTTTGATCGATTAGCGGTGATCTCTGCCATTGGCACACGACGGTATTATTTAGACCGCGGCTTCGAGCGGGGGGAATTGTATTTGGTGAAGAATCTTTAAAACCTGGGTTTAATTTCCGGACACGTATTACGGGCAAATAACCGCAAGATTTCACCTGGCGCGTATCTCATAATAACTAAAGGGGCTAATGGTTTTGGGGAATACTCCGATTGGGCTACATCTTTGCTTGACGGTAAGCGGAATTATGCTATTCTGTATCCCGTATAAATGGCAAATAATTATAGAGAAATAACTGGGTCTCTTGGAATTCACGTGGTGAACTCCAGATTTGGGGGTATGGGGCGTGAGAAGCACGTCCCATACCCCCAAATCTGGCATATTCCATGGTGATTCCTAGTGAGCCAAAAAACTATCATGATGAGGAGAAATTATCCATGGGATACTGGTTGGTAATATTGGTTGGCATAGTTGGTGGTGTGGCAGTGGGGGTACAGTCTCCTATTGCAGGAGCAATGGGACAACGAGTTGGCGGCACTGCTAGCAGTTTTATTATTCATTTCGGCGGAATGATACTTTCGGGGATAGTTCTATTTACACGTGGGGGCGAAAAAATCCGGGAATGGCACACATTGCCTTGGTATATGTTAGGCGCAGGGATTTTTGGATTAATACTTTATCAAACAATAAATATCACATTGCCCCGTTTAGGTAGCACAATGATGATAGCCTTAATAATATCTGGTCAGCTAATAGCTGGAGTAGTAATTGATCATTTTGGTTTATTAGGAGTTGCTGCTAGGCACTTTGATATTACCCGCGTGATTGGTGTTGCGGCATTACTTTTTGGAAGTTATCTGATCGCAAAGTAATGTTGGATAAACTATTGTTTTTTCGTATTCATGGAGAGTTAATGAGCGTGGGAAAAATCTATGTTGCTCGAAATATTGAGAGAGAGTTTTTCGCTAGATGAATTAGCACACAAAAATGTATCTATCCGTTAGTCGAGAGGAGACACAGTTTGCTAATTTACAAGCATCCAATTCATTTAAGAGAATCTATAGAAGTTTTTATCGTAGCAATGTTGATTTCCACGATCGGTTTCCTTCTAATCAAACACGAAAGACATCAACATCCCAAACAAACTAAATACAATAGGTAGGCCCAGCAATCCGGCCAGCACGTAAAGCACGATGCGCCAGGTGGATGTGTCACTTGGCGCAGGAACATCTTCCCCCTCGGCCAGGTGACGGATGATCTTGGCTGTCTGGCGGGTAATCTTGGAGAGTTCTCGGCCGCTGCCGTAGACCCAATGCCATTGATTTTTGGGTGTGGGAACAACAACTTTTTCGCCTTCAAAATCTCTGAGCCACAAACGGATTGCCTCTGGGGGTGCAACACTGAGCTCACTGGGCAAAACGACGGCCTTGGCCGCGGAAAGTGTCTCATCCGGAGCGCCACTTTCCGTCAGATGGACTGCAACGGGCAGTGATTCAGCTTCTCGTGACAAAGCACTGATAACGCTATCGGTAAATGCGCCTGCAGTGGATTCGTCTGCATCAGATGCCAGTACTAAGACTGGGAAAGCCTCATGCAATTGAGCCAGAGAGCGCTCAGCAAGCTGGTTATCCGCTCGCAATGCACTCCAATGGTAAGTCAAAACCAATGAGAACAAGATCAACAACTCAAGCAATACCATAGCTTGACGAAGAAGGTCAGAAGCGGGGTCTCCCAACAGTGCTTTCAGTATTTCGAAGATCAAACTCCCTGCTGAGACCATTACACCGATCACGCAGATAAACAGCACCAGGTAAAGGAAAATCTTTCGGACCAGGGAACGCCGGGCATGGTCTCCAGCCTCTCCTTCTTGGGAAGCCTCTTTGACCATAGGTCGCCAGGTCTGTAACCAAAGGGGGAGACCAACGATCAATGTCGCCAGAGCAGCCGATAATCGGTTGCGCAAGAGATCATCCATAATTGTATATGTGCCAATGAACATATCGATCAGGAACTCTAACACCATATGCAAACCTAAAACGAAGGCGATTAGGCCAAAAAATGCCAGGATGTAAAAATATGTTCTGCGCAAACCAGCACGCCGGGGGGTATCTGGAAGCAACTCGATCTCAGTAGTTAGAGTGCGGCCGTAGTAAAACCATATCCCACCAAGAGGCAGTAATGCCGAAACAGGGATGCTGATTTCGTTGAGAAATTCTGTAAATGTGAAACCAACGCCTAGAATTGCGCGGATTATCGCATCCAACACCACTCCCGCAGGGATCAGCACGCCACCAACCCCAATTAAGCTAAGCAGATATAGGATGACCATACGCAAGATCGATCTTTGCTCGTCGGGCTGTTCCAGTGAAGTCTGCACTCTAAGCCAGGAATATACCCATAAGGGTGTCCCGATGATCAATAATGCCAACCCGTTCGCCAACCTGGCCTGGGGGGAAACTCCTAAGGTCTCACCAATGGTGAGAATATATTGCACCACCTGTGAAGTCCCACCAACCAACATTGCCAGGGCATAGAGCATCCAAACATAACGATAAAGCCGGCGAGTTTCCAAAAAAGAATTCTCTTTTGGAGCTTCATCCCAATTTTGGCGGGTCACATAGAAAATGTAACCCGCGATCAGGCTGTTCATCAGGATAGCGATCAGGTTATCAACCCAGTTCTGTGAACCCCCGAGAATAGCATGGCGCAGCGAGAGCTGGAATATTTGCAACCAAAGGCGATTGACGAATGCTAAGATATTCTGGGCGATGGGGATCAAGGTTGCCAGGAGCGCGCCATATAAGAATAACCCTCGAATGCGGCTGGAGCGTTCATCGTCATCATTGGCCGCACTGCGCTGTGCTGGAATCCAGTGAAGCAGAAAGACGGGTACTCCTACCAATAACAGTGCCAGGCCACCCGCGAGTTGGCTGGCGCTACCCCCTATTATCTCATCCGAAAATGTCGATCTGGCTAACTCGATCAGCCCCCAAAGCACAACTTCCAGACTGATAAAGGCAATCAGGTAAAGGTATAAACGGCGTATGGTTTGCATAGGGAGTTCTCCAATATCTAAACCGTGGATTAATTGAATGGGGATAATTAAGGTTCTGACTCGGCATACCACTCCCATCCCCAATAGGGATAAGGCATATACGTTAGTTTCCACTCCCCGTCCTGCAGGATCAACCAGGCGTCGCTGCTCTCATTCCAAGAGCTATCGAATGGCTCTGAGCCACCATGGATGATGGTCAATCTCACCACAGCTTCATCCCCTGAAATTTCAGTATCTCCCAACTGCAATCCAGAATCATCAATTTCCCAAGTTAAATTCAAGAGATCGCTTCGAAATTCCGTCAGGCTGGGTTTGCCATCCGCATCGTGAAGGTAGCCATAAGCACGCTGGTAATCCTCCTTATGTAGAGCCAGCACGAAATTGCGCACCACGCCCTCCGGCGAATCATCCAAACCGTAATCCACATCGCCGCGGCGAAGGAAGAATAGAGTCAGTGATAACGCAATCAATACAATGACAACAACCAATATCGCAACCAGAACACGATCTTGTTTCATCAAGAAGTCCTTTCGAGGGAGTTTAGAAAGACAGCATCTCCCATATCCCAAGTGTGAAAAATATGCTTTCGTCAGGTAGTGCGGCCTTCTCCAGGTTGAAACCAGATCACCAAAAATGGGCCAACCAAAGGCAGGATCAATGCAATTATCCCCCAAGCAGCATATGCAAATGGCGAAAGTTGCCGGCGACGTAGATAAAATGCCGCCAGCAACGTCATGCTAATCATGCAGCCAACTAACAGCAAACGCATTGTTTCGGGAGAAAGCGGCATCTACATAGTCTCCAATCGAGCTATCTCAACAACTTATCAATCAGATTTTATAGGATTTTCGCCCCTAGCGCAACTGCTAGCTCCCCTATCATGAAATGAACCAAGAATCGACAGGAGCTTGGTAAGCAAGC
>CAYTKR010000176.1:0-9853 GCA_964438295.1 uncultured Anaerolineales bacterium | reverse complement strand
CTTTTCACAAAACCCCACTTCCCCAATTGAGGATAAAGATCACGGGATATCTGTGGGGGTCAGCGTCAGCACATAGATTTGCGGAATCCAGCCGATGCGTCCAGAGGTATCCCGGACTTCAACCCAAACCAAGCCATTGGCGACCTCCTGGCCGTATAACACTGTCAGAGGTTCACCATCCCGCAATGTAGCGATGGCAGGACCGCCGGGGCTTTGTCTTAGCCTCAGACCTGGGAAGATGATCCCTGCTGCAAACCCGGGATACGTCGTGGGCGTCGATGTAGCTGTCGGTAGCGGAGTCGCTGTATTTGTGGGTGTCGTTGTATGGGTTGGCAATGGGGTTTGCGTGGGCAACGGTGTATCGGTTGGTGTGGTAGTCGATGTGGGTTCAGGCGTTCTTGTGGCGGTGGGGGTTGGGCTGGGTCCTAACGTAGGTGTACGCGTTGGTGGAGGGGTATTTGTTGTTGTTGGGGGAATCTTAGGATCTAGACGTTGAGCCTGGAATTGGTTGAGCAGCAGTTGGAATTCCTGCCCTTCAGACAGAACCTCTGCATCACTTAATTGTGCACCGATGGCATCGCGTAGTTGCAGCATCTCGGCATAACCCAGCAGGTGTGGGGTCCGAATGGTCATCTCCATGACCAGGCGGTTCTCTTCATCAACGATATCCCACTCTGTGATTTCAGCTTCGTGGAATTCATAAGCTTCTTGTGAAGTTATTGTTCGAATCTGCGTATTGCGTTGCACGAGATCTCTGGATGTATTGGCCTCACGAACGAACTGTATGCTAGTATAAGTTAAGGGAGCCAATAAGAGGGCTGTCACAACGATCAGCACCACCAAACTGCGCGGTAGACCGAACACACGTCCTACCTTTTCGACAGAACGCGGAGTAAAGCCTAAGACGAAAAATACAATCATCGCCGAAGAAGCGATTGCGACACTGTTGGTGATGAACAGCAAAAACGCACCCCCAGCCACATCCCACCGTTGATAAGCCAACCCAATACCCACTGTTGACAGCGGTGGCAGCAATGCTGTAGCGATTGCAACTCCGGGAAGTGCGGCTGAGATATTTGGCATCGCTAGTGCGAAAGCTGCTGCTAAACCCCCGGCGATGGCTACTCCCAAATCCATAGGAGTAGGCTGGGTGCGTGACATTACCTCGCTGGGCAGGTTATCTGCCAGTAAAGGGATAAATGGAATCAGCCGATTGTTTACAGTCAAAAGGGTAGCAATCAAAACCGCTAATGCTGATCCTCGAAATAGCGACGCGGCAGCCTCTCTCAGCAGGCGGTCATCCCCACGAATGGAACCTAATCCCAAGCCGATGATCGGTGACATCAGCGGGGCGACCAGCATCGCGCCGATGATCGTCGCTGGAGAGTTCATCAGCAAACCGAGAGTAGCGATCACGCTTGAAAGCAGCACCAACAAGAAGTAGCTGAAATCTGGCTCGGAAGAATCGCGCAGCCGAATCTGAACTTCTCCCCGCCGTTCCTGGCTGACTGGCGGCACAATGCGCCGCCAAAGATGCCGGATGGCGGTGCGCCAGGATGATGGCCGTGTGATGTGCTTTTCGTCCATAGAGAGTTTATTGTACCCTAAACTATGCTGCAACCGTGAGCTGTTATTAGCGTATATTTGCTGCAGAAGTGATCACTTCTGCAGTTTTACATTTGAAAGACAACCTAATCCTGGATAGCCCCACGGCGTTTCCGATAGCCCCAAGCTGTTTTTTGGTTGAGTAGTTTCCTTCAATGGTAGAATGTCCTCCATCAAATTAAAGAATTCACTCCTTATGGCTGCCATTCCGACAACATTTCTTACTAATCAACAGAAACATTTGCGTCCTTTCGACACGCGCCGAGATCTGTTGCCCGCCGCAGATCTGATCGAACTATGCTTTGCTGAAACCTTAACCATTGATGGACGGCGATACTTGCAGAAAATGCGCGCGACCGCCAAAGCGCAAAGCGCCTCGAGTTGGGGGACACTCGCAGCGGCGCGCAGTTCCTTGCCCATGGCCGGATACGTCTGGGAAGAAGACGGTCAGGTGGTAGGCAATTTGAGTCTGATCCCCTTCTTTCAGCGCGGGCGGCGTATAAACTTGATTGCCAATGTCTCAGTGCACCCGGATTATCGCCGGCGTGGAATTGCTAAAGCATTAACCCATGAAGCTCTGGAGAAATCCAGGCGCCGGATGATTTATGAAGTCTGGCTTCAGGTTCGAGAAGATAATCCTGAAGCGAGTTCGCTTTACTTCTCGATGGGGTTCGAGGCCCAGGGTCGTAGAAGCACCTGGAACGTCCGCCCCAAGTGCCTTCGGGGCGAGATTCCGCGCGGGGCACGGGTAACCATTCGGGGTGCACGTCATTGGCATCAACAGTCTGAATGGTTATTGGACAATTATCCGATTGCGATGCATTGGCATTTCCCTCTCAATATGCAAGCTATCCGCCCAGGGCTATTAGGATTGCTCTATCGTTTCTTCAGCGAAGTCCGGTTACGTCATTGGGCAGCGCGGACGAAAGATCGCTTGCTGGGTGTTCTGACCTGGCAGGCTTCTCATGCCCATGCGGACTATCTTTGGCTGGCTGCAGCTCCAGAAGATGAAGATATGGCCATCAGGACGATCATGCCCTTCCTGAAGGGTGAGAGCGTCCTGCACCGGCCTCTGTCCCTGGATTACCCGGCTGATCGCGCCAAAGATGCTTTGCATGAGGTTGGGTTCGAGTTCCAGCATACTTTGATCTGGATGAAAGTGAAACCATGAGCAGTTCTGTACGGATTGAAAATATCACCAAGACCTATCTCACGAAGCAGCGCAAGGGCTTGTTCAAATCTGAGAAGCGTGCAGTGGAAGCGCTCAAATCCATCTCGTTGACAGTTGAACCTGGTGAGATCTTTGGCTTGCTTGGTCCCAATGGCGCAGGTAAGACCACGCTGATCAAAATTTTGACTACGCTGCTGATACCCACGACTGGTGATGCCTGGGTTGGCGAATACCACATTTCGAAAGATGAGAACAAGGTGCGCGCTAATGTCGGCTGCATGTTGATGGGGGAGCGCGGCCTGTATTGGAAACTGACTGGTCGCGAAAATCTGGAATACTTTGGGGCTTTGTATCATCTATCCCCAAAAGACCGTAAGCTTCGCGCGGATGAGATCATTGATCTCCTTGACCTGAGTGAACTGGCCAACCGTACGGTGGAAACATATTCTTCTGGCCAGAAAATGAAACTGGCTTTTGGAAAAGCCCTGGTCAATGATGCCGCGGTTCTAGTTCTGGACGAGCCCACCAACACTTTGGATGTGCCTTCTGCCAGCGAACTGCGCGCCATCGTGCGTGAGTTGAATGCCCGCGGAAAAACCATCATCTACACCACTCACATCATGTCCGAAGCAGAGACTCTTTGTAACCGCGTTGCCATCATCGATTATGGGGAATTGTTAGCTGTGGGTACTGTCGACGAGTTGAAGGCCTCGTTGGATCGCAAGGGGGTGGTGCGGGTTGATGGGATCATTCCTAAGGCTGCGGTCTCAGCGGTGAAAGATCTCCAGGATGTGGAGCAGGCTACCCTGACAGCCAAGAATGGCAGTAGTCAGCTCAATGTGGTTTGTAAAGACGGTGCTGATACCCTACCCTTGCTGATCGAAACCCTGACTCAGACAGGTGCCAGGATCCAGCGACTCGTTCCGGAAGAGATCACCTTAGAAGATGTCTTCATTGCCAAAACTGGCCGCACCCTGGCGGAGGATACGAGAGAACGTGTTAACGTTTAAACGTTCAAACGTGGAACGTTTTCGGTAATCGTGATTGTTCATATGACAACCACATCTCAAATGATTCGTAGAAACTTCTCGGCTACCCTGGCCAGCACGCGCGCCCGCCTGCTGATCATCAGCCGATACCCCGGCCAGCTGTTCACCGACATCCTGATCCCCATTGTGATGGCAGCCATGCCAATCCTGTTAGGGCGTACTGTGGGCGGTGATGACCCAGGTGCGGTATTCGCTGCCAATACTGGCACAGCCAATTATGTGGCCTATATGATGATTGGCTCCTCCGTGTTTTCCATTGTCTCTTTGGCGTTCTGGCACATCGCTTACTGGTTGCGCTGGGAGATGGAAACCGGCACGCTGGAGATGCTCTACCTAACACCCACCGAGCGAATTTGGGTCGCAGCGGGCACCGCCATTTACAGCATCATGCGGGGGTTGTTCTCGGCGTTATTGGCATATATTGTGGGTTCTTATATCTTGGGCGTCAATCCATTTCAAGGAGAATTGCTTTTAGCTCTGGTATTCATTTTGGTAGGGCTGATCCCTCTCTACAGTATGACATTGCTCTTTGGGGCCGTAGTGCTTAAGCTCAAAGAGGCTAATGCCCTGGTCGGTTTGATGCAATGGGGTGTCGCGCTATTGATGGGTACGTATTATCCTATTGCCGTGCTGCCACCGCTGGCGCGCGCCCTCGCATTGGCCTTTCCTCCCACCTGGATGACCAATGGTGTGCGTTCCGCGATCTTGGGCATTGGTTATTTCTTCGGTGAGTGGTATGGAGACCTGGCAATCCTGTGGCTCTTTGTAATTATTGCTCCATTGATCGGCTACCAGATTTTCAGCCGAGTTGAGGCCAATGTGCGCCGCAATGAAGGCGTAGGAACGTTTTAACGTTATAACGTGAAACGTTCGAACGTTTCACTTGGTTATTGCAAAAATGAATTGGGATCTTATATGATGATGAAAACTTGGGCTGCATTCTGGGCCATGGTGCGCAAAGAACTCATCGTTATGACGCGCTATCCAGTCAACTTCGTGGCCTCATTCGTGCAGGTGTTCTTCATTGTGGCCATCTTCTCCCTGGCGGGTCTGACCTTTAGCTCATCGGGGCAAGGCAGCTTAGAAGTTTCGGGCCTGGTCTCTTATGGCTTTGTGATGTACATCTTCCTAAACGATACCCTGTGGGTGATTGGGTATAACGTGCGCCGAGAACAAGTAGAAGGAACCCTGGAACAGCTCTATCTCAGCCCGGCTAGTAAATTCGCCAGCCTGGTTTCGCGAGTTGCCAATCTGTTGATCTGGACGAGTTTGCTGGTCGTGGTCGCCGTTTCGGGAATGGGCTTATTATTGGGAGGCCTACCTTTTGCCAATCCCGGACTAGGTTTATATTTGCTGATCTTCTCCTTGATGGGCACATTCGGTATCGGGTTTGCCTTCGCTGCTCTAACGATGTGGATCAAAGAGGCTGCCCGAACGATGTTGAATTTGCTCTCTTTTGGCTTTATGATCCTGTGTGCGATGTTCTTCCCCTTTGCGGCGCTACCACCCTTCCTGGTAAAGATTTCTCGTTGGATCCCCATCTCCTACGCCGTAGATGCCTTTCGGTCTACCTTGATGGATTATCCGCAGGGATTTCCAGAGCTAGCATCCATCGAAACCGAGATTACTATTACCACTGTCTACGGTATCCTAATGCCTTTTATTGGATATTTTTTGTACCGCAGGGCTGAAAATGCTGCCCGTCTCAAGGGCAGTCTGGCGGAATATTAGGATGAGCGTACTTAATATCGAGCGGGCGCGTCAGACCCACGCCTGGGATTTGCCTCCAGGAGAGGCCATTCAGCTCCAAGAGCAACTCCGAACCCAGGTGATTGCCTCAACCTTGGCTGACGAGGCGCTTCAGTATGTGGCAGGCATCGATGTCGGTTTCCCTGGGAAGAAGGAAATTGCCCGTGCAGCTATCGTTGTATTGCGATATCCCTCAATGGAAATTGTCGATCAGGGTCTTGCCGAGATGCCCGTATCCATGCCCTATGTTCCTGGATTGCTCTCTTTTCGAGAGATCCCCGTCATCCTGGCAGCCCTTGAAAACCTGGCCCAGCCACCTGATCTGCTGATTACCGATAGCCAGGGGATCGCTCACCCGCGCCGCTTTGGCCTGGCCTGCCACCTGGGAGTTTTGCTGGATATTCCCGCTATTGGTTGTGCCAAGTCGATCTTGGTGGGAAGGCACGCTCAACTCCCTGAGATACGCGGCAGCACCAGAGATTTGATCGATAAGGGCGAAATCATTGGCTCGGTGGTGCGCACGCGCGACAATGTCAATCCGGTATATATCTCCATCGGTCACCGCGTCGATTTGGCCACCGCAGTGCGTATCATCTTGAATTGCGGAGGCGGCTACCGTTTGCCAGAGCCCACCCGTTGGGCGCACAAATTAGCCTCCAGCAACTAATGTTTTCTCCCCGCCATGCAAATTCTCTGGGAGTTGCCGGGTTGATACCGCGAAATCTGGATATTCGCCATACCCTTTTTTAGATCAATTGGAGTGTGGTAGAGTTGAAAGAATAAATTCATCGAAACCAAGAAGGTGCTAATTATGAACCGTTTCTTCATTCGCTGGGTGATCAATGCCATCGCCCTTTATATTGCAATCCAGGTAGTGCCTGGAATCCAGGCCCAAAATACACAATGGATGGCCATCTTCGGATTGGCGCTGATCTTCGGGCTACTGAACGCTCTCCTGCGCCCGCTGTTAAAACTTCTCACCTGCCCCTTGATCTTCCTCACTCTGGGCTTGTTCACCTTGCTGATCAACACTTTGCTTTTCTACCTCGTCGGTGTGATCGGCACAAATTTCGGCATTGGCTTCCAGGTGGCGGATTTCTGGAGCGCTTTCTGGGGCGGAGTAATCACCAGCCTGGTGAGCATTATTCTCAGCCTGGTCTTCAGAGAGGATCTCAGGAAGCGCAAGGATCATTAAATCTCGCGCTCCTATTGGATACTCAATCAGCGTTTACTGTGATTTTGAGCCCGGTGTGAAATAGGCCCCAAGGCCTGTTGACTTTGGGTTCGACTCGGCGTATACTGAATGCTATCCCCGGAGGTGTTCCGCTCATTATGCGAGTTTCAGGTGAAAAGGGAATAATTGAATATTGAATTCAAAGCACGCGCGCCGGAAGCGTGCTTTTTTTTGTGCCTGAGTGCGGTGTCCGTACGCAGCCAGGCCCCTCCAATGCTCCTGCATTGGAGGGCAAATAATCTTTTTAGGAGATGAAATATGGATTATGGGATGATTGGAAAGATAAAGAAGGCCAAACAATATGCCAACGAAGAACGGGACCGCATACAAGTAAATACATTAAAAGTTACCTTCGACGGCAAGAATAATCCTCATGTTGTTGAATTTATTGATAGTAAGTGGAATTGCGATTGCGATTTCTTCCATACACGCGGACGCTGCAGTCATACGATAGCCCTGGAAGATATTCTAGAGGGTGTCAATTGGGGCGAGTAACTACAGATATTGTAAAATTTGACATCGCCCCGTTGACTAAGCTCACGGGGCGATTTTTTATACAGAAGATAAATGAACGGCTCTCTGGGAAACGCCGTGGGACTATCCAGATGTAGGGGTGAGTGGGGTGCTCCGCACCCCACTCACCCCTACATCTGGGGGATCACCCCGGTAATTCCTGGAGAACCAATTGAACTCGTTTGGAACAACTCATCCAAACCGAGATTCACAATTTATTAGGAAACCCGTTGCATTATTGTGCAATTAGTCTGGTTTAAGCAAATCGTATAACCGAGGGTGATCTGCATAGACCCCCCGGTATTCAGGCGGGAGCAGAGCGGCGATGCGACACATGATCTCATCAGTGCTGCGCTTCAGAGCTTCGTCGCGTTCTTTTCGTTCGAGTGGTGGTAAATAGAATGGCTCACCGATCGTGACATTCACTTTCGGACGGCGTAGTAAGTAGATGTCTTTCATGAATTCTGTGCCGGTGATCGCCATGGGGACCACAGCAACCTCAAACTTAGCAGCCAAAAAAGAGACTCCCGGCTTCGGCGCCATCAATCCACCAGATTTGCTGCGCGTCCCTTCCGGAGAGATACCCAACAAGCCACCCTTTTTGAGAAATATCTGTGCAGCTTTGAGTGCCCGAAAATCTGTCTGGGTGCGATCGATCCAGATACCGCCAGTCCTATTCACAACCCACCGAATCATGGGGGTTTTCTGATGTTTCTTGGCTATCAGGCCGGTGGCATCATCTCTATGGATCAGGCTGAATACTAGAGGCGCATCCAGAATACCGATATGGTTGCTGGTAACCAGGCACCCACCTTCTGATGGAATATTCTCCGCGCCGGTTACCCGGAACCGCGTTAGCGCACGAAACAAGAAATTGAAAAGCACTCGCAAAAATACCCGCATATGGTCAATTATATTCGACCTGTGCTTTTGCGTCCCCCATGGCAATCAAGGATAAAAATACTACTGATACAGCCAGGAGATCTACGAAAATGATTATCATTGTTGTCTGTGGTCCACGAAATTCGAAGTACTGTCCGATCAACCAAGGCAAAAACATACCCCCTGTGCTGGCACCAGCAAAGAACCAACCGGTGATCTGTCCGCTGATATCCAGACGTCGTTCCGCAATTGTCAACGTAGTTGGGAAGATCGAGGCCATTGACACCCCAATGCCAATAGAGCCCACCCAGAGAGCAGTCGTCGATTGAGGCCAAAGAAGGATGATGCCTACGCTCGCTAGGCATCCAACCAAGTCGATTGCCATCACGTTCCGAGGCCGAAAGCGTGTCGCTAACGGGATGCTGAGCAGGCGTGCCAGTGTGAAGGCTCCCCAAAATGCAGAGTTTAGATAGGCTGCTGAGGTTTCGTCAGCCAAACTCATTTTTAGGGTATACGTGTAAATCCACCCACCAAAGCTGACCTCTCCACCGGCATACAAGAAGAAAAACAGGCAAATGACCACGATCAAGTGTATCTCAGAGCGGTTGAGAGTCCCTTTAGTTACAGGTGTGTTATTTCCTGCAGAGTTTGCTTTGGGGCTGGGAATTGAAACAATCCAAAAGATTACGGGGAGTACTGCCGCCGCCAGAACCCAATACCCATAGGTAATGCTATTGCTCAGGCGCAAAGACAACCCCAGGATGATCGGTGAGAGCAATGATCCCAACCCAAAGAAGGCGTGTAGTGCGTTCATAAATGGTCCCACATCTCTCCGGTAGAGCCAAACCAAGAGCGTATTCCCACCCACATCTACAGCCCCTTCGGCGAAACCAACGAGAATTAAGATGAGCATCAGCACCCACAGCTTTGAAAGGGTTGGGATCAGAGCCAAAGTTACTGCAATGGCGAATAACATGACCACCAGCACGTGGTGACCTTCTCGCCGATCATAGGTGCGACCACCTAGCCAGGAGCCAACCAGGTAGCCCCCCGAGCGTGCAGTGAATAGATAGCTGACTTGGCTGATCAATGCCCCTGTGTTATTTGCCAGGCTTGGGAGGGATGGCCCCAAAGATGCTGTGGTAAGACCCAGGGTGATGAAAGCTGCAAAATATCCGGCAGTCGTGCGCCGTTTCCTGCGCTGAACAAGGTATTCATTTGCCGGTGGCGTCATTTTCATCTCTTTGACCAATTTTGTGCCTGAGTAGGGCTAATTCTTCTTCTAAATCTTCAAGTTGTTGCAGCATCCCAGCTTTTACTGAGTGCGCGGGCCATTGGGCTTTCAAAGCCCGAATTTCTTTTTCGATTTGCATAATCCGTTGCGAATACGTATTCAATTTTTCTTTGTCCATTTTTGCTCTACAATAGTTTTTCGTTACGCTAGATGTTCACTCGTTTGATCCATTTTTCAGATCAACTAAGTATAAACAAACTAATCATCTTGCCTAACTCTGCTGAGCAAGATGGCGCTCAAAAGGATGCATATTGCTCCAAAAGCGAACATTGCAGTGTACCCGTGATAAGCCCCAGGGTAAGCATTATTTAACATGTCGATGCCAGGCCCGATCAAGCGTCCAGACGCAGCCGAAC
>CAYTKR010000175.1:0-10033 GCA_964438295.1 uncultured Anaerolineales bacterium | reverse complement strand
TTCTAATGCTATTAGGGGCAAGTAAATACTTTTTCGTTGAAATAGTTGGCGAAAAACGTGGTGTTAAAATGCCCACCACAGCCATACACAGTTAAACTGTAATCTCCCTTAGGAATGGTGACCTCTCTATCTTGTCCCGGTTGGAATGAGAACACAAAAACACTGGGGCCATTAAGGATAGCAAGCATGTAAGCGCCGGTATCATTCTCGAAGGTGACATTGACCAGTTTCATGATAGCGTCACCGGCATCCAAATAATGTGGATGACCCAGGGTGGAACCTCCCAAAAGATAGCCACAATTGGGAATTTCGATGAGTTTTTGGTAATTCAGGTCCAGATCACCTTTGACCCAGGTGCCGCAAGCGTAGTAGGTATACTCATAATCGCCCTTGTTCGGCGTATAGATTCTGGTTTCCCCTGCGGGTACATGTAAATTATAGAATGCCGGACCCTCTAATTTCAACCAGATATCTCTGTCGCTATGGTTCTTGATCGTCAAGCGAACGACATCTTGTGCAAAGGCGACATCCTGAGGCAAGGCAGCTGCGATCAAAATCGAAGCCAGCGTTACCAGGAAGATAATCCCTCGGAAGACTCGTTTGGTTCTCATCTCATACTCCTCTAATAGATAGGTCGATCCTCAAAAAGCATAAATATCGTAGTGCAAAGCAATGGGGCTGTCAAGGACAAAAGCTGACATTCGGACACTGACAGAATTCGCTCCGAAATATTTCTAAGATCGACCACAACAAGAAATCCTGGTTAAATTGCAATTATCACATTGTAAATGAGATGCCTAAAAAGGGGGGGCTTAATCAATAAAATATCTCTTTACACGACGGACTATGTGTTCTAGCCCCCGAAAGCGAACCATCCACCACAAGAGATGTACAACGTGCCATATTCTTGCACCCAATAGCAAATGATCTGGCGCCAAGCCGTAGTACAGGCGCAACCACCACACCGAGGGCCGAAAGGCTTTTGAGATATTGTTCTGGTATTCGGTCTCGCTCTGGGCTGGGATTACCGAGAAGGGCCAACCGCGCAGTTGGGAAGCTTTTCTGGAGTGCACAGACGAAGCTAAAGGTGTCACTGCCTCGACCCGCGGCAAACCCGTGAACTGTGTCAGCCAGTTGATCTCGACCAGGGCATTGTAAACACGGGCCGGGACTCGATCCCAATTAATCTGATCTGAAAAGCGTTCCACCAAACTGATCATGTCTGCGATCCACATCAGACGAAACGATTGGAAAGGTGCGTCCACCATGTGGAAGTAGGTGTGAGCTAACAGGTCGGCATAGCTTAATGTGTAGCCTACGCTTTGGATGGTATTCATGTTTAAAGGCAGCGTAGACGGATGCAGTGCTTCTAGGCTGGTATCGGGAGTGAGTCTGCGATTGAGATTGTGATGCAACTCAATGTATACATTCACCCCTTTGACCTGGCGAAGGACGATGGGCATGTGATGGGGTGAAGGCACACCCGCTGAACTAACTTCTCGATATCCCAATCCAACCAGCAGGTCCTGACCCCTCATTGCATCGGTTTCACTGACCAGCAGGTCGATATCGCTCATCGGGCGCAGACTCAGATGGGGATAGACCAGATGCGCCATCGCCATGCCTTTCAACACCAAGAGAGCCATACCTTCTTCCTCAAAAATCGCTAGGATTTCGGCCAGCGCCCACGACCGGACGCGATTAGCATGACTGTGCTGCATATATCGGGCTCTTAGTTCGCGTTCGATATATACCGGGATGGCGATGTTAGCAGCTATCAAATGGGTGTAAACCAGCGGCGCCAGACCGTGGACTTCGGCCAAATTGGGAAGAGGATCCCAACTGGGCAGCTCTTCAGCGGCTTGCCTGAGGAGGTCATAGTGAGCCGGGTTTCCCTGAGAGCGAGCGCAGAGGATTAAGAGGTTGTAGAATTTGGCGAGGTATGGCATTTGAACCAAACCCTATCTTAATTCTTGGAAAATAGCGGGGGCTACGCGCTTGGCGTCGCCGCGTTTGCTTGTGATGGTGGTGGCATTCATTGCCACTTGTTTTAATATCGGCATGGTGAAGGTTGGGTCACGGCGGGCAGCGACGGTGTTGTCCATCAGGGCAAGCATTGCCTGGGAGGGGGTCAGAACTTCGGGACGCCAGCGGGCGTAGGGTTTGTATTTGGTCACCACGACCAGCGCAGCGGGCAGCGGCTCAGTCCCCGATTGGATGCCCAGGGTTTCAGGTGGGATTTTCGAGCCCACGATGTTATCACCCTGGCGAATGGAGATCGGCAGCGGATAGGGATGCACGCGGCCTTCACCATCCAACACAGCAAACTCATCAGAGTAATAGGTTGCCCCAGCGTCGAGCAGGGCGCGCACCAGGGTGGTCTTACCGCTCATGCTGCGGCCGGGAATCAAGATAGCGCGGCCCTGCCAACCGACCACCCCAGCGTGGACAAAGAGATAATCTTTGGCGCGGAAGGCAGTCAGCAGTTCGCTGTGCTGTTCGAGGGTGGCAAGCAGTTGAGGCAGTTCCACGGTGCGAGAGAGCAGCGTCGAGCCGCAGAAAAGCAGATGGTACCCTTCGTCATCCCCTTCGGGGACAGGGCTGGCTCTTTCGTCAAGCTCAGGGGCGCCTCCTCTTCGCGTGCCAGGCGCAGCTAAATACAAGGAATACAAGAAATCTACCTCGGTATCGGCTTTGGAGGCGGTATTCCCCTCAGGCACAGACTGCCAGCCTAAAGGCAAGTGCGGTGCAGCCAGTTCCAGCGCGGTAGGGTCATTGCAGCGCAAGCCAAAACGCAGGCCGTAGGCGGTGTACCATCGTCCGTCCGTCCAACCAAGGCGGTTTTCTTTTTCCTGTTCCTTGGGGGTAGTACTTTGGGGCAGGGTGGGTAGGAAGTATGTTGGCATATAAAAACGCTGAAGCGAGATACGAATTTTGTATTCGCATCTCGCCTATTAATTTGGGAAATACAACCAGTAAGTTGAAAACAGGCAAACAATACACAAATATGCGGTTATTTACTGCACTTATCTCAATGTAACGGTTAAAAATCCTGCATCCCAATCCTTGCCGGTAGTATTTTGGAATGCTATTCCCCGATAGGGGCGATTTCCCGACCAGGTGTCGTTATTGGTAACCTTATAAGGTGAATTTATAAACCACAACGCTGGGCCGCCGGCCCAGGGAAAGCCGTTAGAAGGATCATGTCCAGTAGCTAGCCTGGAGGCCACGCCTGGCCCGGCCGCAGGGGGGCCGGACCAGTTGTAGACAATCATGGTAATGTCGGCCAGGTTGTCGGCAGTAATGAAACCCTCTTGAAATGGAAAGTAATAAATTACAAAGTCAGCAGGGATTGTACCAAGATTAACGGTCCAAACACCTACTGGCGACTGCGCCGCAGCTGGCCGGGGCACGACGATGGAAACGATGGAGGCTAGCGCTACCGCTGAGCCAAGCTTGACGAAATCTCGGCGGCTCATGCCTTCTGGCCTCACCAGCTGTTCTTGCAATAGATTGGCTTTGCCCAATTCGTCCAGCGATTGCCAGACCACAATCTCGGCATGAGGTGTGTTTAGGCAGTCGGCCATCTGTTCTGGGCTAGTCTGGCCGTCGCACATCTCAAACACTTTCGCAGCAGTGGGGTTCAGTGAGTGCATCTGCAGGTGCTGCCAGTCGTAAACCGACAGTTCATCACCTAAGGTTTCGACGTGCAGGGTTGGGGATTTTTTGGGTTTAATCATGGAGAATCATCGTTATCTAGGCAGGTAAAAGGTGTTGAGTGTTTGTGAAATCAAAACACCCAGGTATTTTCTCCTTTTTGCGATTCGACGATGATTAGATTATAAATTATTCTAAAGTGGCGTCAATACGAAAACTTTACATATTTGGAGGCTGGCCATCTGTAATCAATTCTTGCTCTGTTTTGATCACCATCTAATCACTACCTCCCCATTGCCAGCTCGTGAACCCTGCGTGTGCCTCACACTAGTTGCGCCAGCCTCCGTATATGACGAGCCACCACCGCCATCGTTAACCAAACCTGACAGATTCGCGAAAACCTGTCAGGTCTTTTTCAAAAAAGTGACTGGCACTTTCATACAGCATCCCCGTAGGGTGCGAAGTGCCAGTCACTTTTCAATTCGGGAGAGATTCAAATACTTATGTTCACATCCTCTAAATGGTAAAGTTATTTTTATGCCAGCGTAATCGTTAAAGTGCCCGCACTCCAGTCTGTAGATCCGGAAACATCTATTTGCAAGCCATTATATGGACGATTACCGGTCCAGTCATTGGCATCAGTTGCCGTAACCGGTGAAGCAGTTCCTGGTGGTGTGATGAGAGTAAAGCTGTTCGCTCTAATAGTATTGGTTTGGGCTAAATACAAATATACTACACCTGAAGTAACAGCACCGGTCCAAGAATAAGTAATGGAGGTAGGCCCGAAAGCCAAGTCGGCATCGGTGATGGAAGCTCCTCCGTCGAACGCATAATAATAGTAAGTACCTGAGGCAGTCGCTGTTAGCCCAGTGATAGTTCGTGTTATAGGCCCGCCAGCGGCTGCGGCTGCGGCTGGCGTCTGCGCCGCGGCCGGACGGGGCACTACAATCGAAACGATGGAAGCCAGCGCAATCGCGCCACCCACCTTAAGAAACTGCTGACGGGTTACACCGCGCGGTATCACAATCGGGGTTTGCAACAGACTGGCCTTGCCAAGTTCTTCCAGGCTTTGCCATACGACAGCCTCGGGCGCGTCCAGGCGTTTAGCCATCTGTGTCGGGCTGGTCTGACCGTCACACAACTCGAAGACCCTGGCGGCGGTCGGGTTGAGCGAGTGCATTTGCAGTCGCTGCCAGTCGTAGATCGAGAGTTCGTCACCCAAAGGTTCAATGTGCAAGGTTTGGGATTGTTTGGGGTTCGTCATGGTGGTTCTCCTCCTCATTTCAGGCAATCAGGTATTAGAGGAAATTGCATTAAGAATCAAAACGCCAACATCTGGGGACAGCGCGTCCAGGCGTTGGCGTTGGGATTACAGGTTATTCGCAGTTGCACGGGGCAACCACGGGCCAACTTAAAGGGGATTAGAGGTTGGTTGGTTGGTTGGTTGGTTGGTTGGTTGGTTGGTTGGTTGGTACATTCACGAGTTTAACCCTTATAGATGACAGATCGGGTATGATTCTACCATATTTTGAGGGGGATCAACTGTCAAATGATGCAAAGGGATTGACGATTTGAAGACGCTCATCGATGACCAAACCGTGCTGCAAATCTTCCAAGTATAAATTGAGGCCCCCACGCTAAGGGCACTGGCGACAATCAAACTGTCGCAATAGGACAAGGAATATTGCTACCGAAGTTGTGAGGCATTCGAATCGATAAAACAGGGGTAATGCTCGTTATCTGGCATAGATTTCTTCTCGCGTGAGTGGCTGAAAACCTTTTATCTTTAAGGGATTGGCAAGCAGCTCATCGATGAAATTTTCAGCAGGCCGGGGTTCTTCAACCAGCAGGATCACGCGCACGAGGTTAGTAAGATTCTTGAGATATTCACGGGGGAACTTCGATCCTTCCGTTCTTAATGGTGGTATAGAATTCTAGTGCATTCATGCGATCACCTCAGTTCGGTAGACTTACTTCAATCATACAATAATCTACTCATGCAACGGGCATACCCATGATACCGGGGCAGGGATGCGGGTGTAAACGGCAGGCTGTTCGCCGCTCAGGTTGGCAACCAGCAGAGCGTCAAGATACCACAGGCCGCGCCGGTCTACGCGCTGGCAGCCGATGACAATCACATCCGTGCCGTGGAGGGAGATTGGCGGGGGTTCGGCGAGGGGCAAAAGAACGTAATCCGGACCGGATGCGGTTATCATCGTGAAGGCCAACCGCGGGAAAGGGTAGTCGAGATAAATTCCCCGGTGCAAGCCCTGATTCTGCCAGAAGAAGCGCGGATACAGGTTCATCCCGTAGACTGCTCTGGCATCGGGGTGATTCAGGAATCTTTTCAAGCTGGCTGCATCGAAAGGGGTTTGATCCTGCAATTCAGTCTGGATCAAGCGTTCCAAGACTTCGTTTTTCGAAAGGTATGTGTAACGTTGGGGTATTGCCTGATCCAGCACGGTCATGGAGAGTGTAAAAATGAAGAAAGGCAGCGTCAGGAGAAAGATCATATAATTATTAGGAAGCCAGGAACGCCAATAGGCGTGAATTTTTTCTCCTGTATTCCTGGATTCCTTATTGAAACTCAGTCCCAACCAGGTCATGCACAAGTGGGCGAGTTTTAACAAGCCAAGGGCAAAGTAAAACAGAACAATCCAATCTACGGGGACAATATAGCGCCCACCCGAATCTCGGACCAAGGCGGTTGATAGGTGGTATGCAATAAGTACACCCAGGGGGACCAGCCCAGCCCATTGCCACTTGTTATAGGCTAAACCGATGCCCAGCGATACGAGCAGCAGGTTGATCGTTATGCCAATAATATCTACCGCCGACAGATTTTCGAGCCAGTTGTTATTAAGGCTCTGCCAAAATGGCAAACTTTCATAGAGCGAACCGTCGACGATAGATGCAGGCAGAATGTCGAAGGGGAGTCGGGTGGGCAAGATGAGAAGGTTCGCAATCAGGTTGTGGACGAAATTGCTTCCGGTGAAATAAAGCGTTCCATGTTCAGCGACTGGCTGGGCCCATAATTCAGGTTCGGCGGTCAGTGGAAGAAATTCCATGCGCCAGACCCCAGGGATTTTGCTATCATCCGGGCTGTGCAAGGGTTTTGCAACTTGCTGTCCAGGCTGCAAAAGTTTTGCCTGCAAAATCCCTGGGGTCTTTTGGCGCGTGTCCATGGCTTCGACATCCCGTAATCTCCAAATTACTTTCGGCGCAAAGAAAAATGGATTCCCAGATATTTTCCAACTGCGCCACATCCATGGCGAGATGGTGATCGTGAGCGCAACGAACAGCATCACGGCGGCTTTGAGCCAAATCCGCCAGTTTTTGCCATAGACCAACAGCGTCCCAGCGATGACAGCAAAAGGCATTGTCAATGTGTTGTAACGCAGCATGATGAGAATCCCAAGCACGCCACCCAGCGGAAATGCGTAGACAAATTTGTTCCCAGGCTTACGCAACCAGAGGAAAAGCAGCAAGATCAGCAAGGCCAGGCCAATTTTTGTAGGGAATTCAGTCAACAGCAATTTCGAATGCGACAGGTTCAGCCGGTTGCCGGAGGCAATCGCATTGAGTTCCTGGAATATGACTATTCCCGCTATGAAAAACCCGAAAAAGCGGCTCTGCATCCCTTTACCAATGAAGAACACTATCACCGGGAGGACTGCAAATATGATGACTTGCAGCGTCACCAGCAGAGAGTAATCCTGCCCAGCCAGCAAATGTAGAAAAGCTAAGAATCCATGATACGCGTTATGGCCTTTAAAAACACTCCCATTGGCAATCCCTTTTCCTATCAGAGCATATTGAGCACTCATATCGAAACTAGCAGCATCGGAATAGGGCAGATAGACGTTATCGGGTGGATATGGACCCGGCGCGAAGAAATTTGGTGCCATTGGGGCCTGAGTCCAAAGGAAGGCGGCCAGCACCCAAATTGTTATGCTTAGAAGGATATCTAATACCGCCTCCCTGCTCTTCAAGCACCCCCATACCTTCGTTTTCACTCTGGGCGAGTTCTGGGGATGATTCTTTACCCTACCTGAAATCCAGGCGATCAGAGCAGCAACGAATGCTGCAATCAGCCCGGAAATTACAACTTGAATCGCCAGAACTGGGACGCCGGTTTCGTACCAGTTCGTTTGTGGTGTTGGCCGAATCCCAATGCCCGTGCGCGAAACTACAATCCAAAGCGCGCAGAAGATTGCCATGCAGCCCGCGGCGATCCAAAACATCAGGCTGTTGGCACGTATTTCACTCGCAAGAGATTTCCAATGCAGTCGTCCAGTTCTCTGCAGGATCAGGATGATGGTCTGAAAACTAATTTGGACGAAGAAGAGGATGATTGGCTGTAGTCGTTCGGCGTAAGCGGCAAAATGTCCAAAACGAGAGATGGGCACTAAGGATACCAATCCAGTAACGAGAAATACTGTTCCCGAAAAAACTAGACCCCAATTTGAGATTTTAATATCAGCAAAGAGCAACGCATCAAGCTTTTGAACCCATCCTTGATCACGCCTGGTTCTAAGCGCGAAGACAAAGGCCCCAACAATAGACGAGAGAAAGAAAGCGATCAATACCAATCGCGATGCTGAATACCCAAAAAATAAACTATTCTTCGGGTCTGATGGAATCGTTAGCAAATAGATCAATCCCCCCAAAGCGCCTAGATAAGCGATAGAGAAATACCATAAAAGGTATTTATTGAATGAGTGTTTGTTATTCTGGAGTTCAAGCACGAAAAGTTATCCTATAGCCCGAACGTGCGGGAAAACCCAAATCTACATTGAAGTTGGCAACCTGGGCATCTCCGGGCCATTGATACCCAGGAGATCAGACAGCGCCGCTCGCATGGCCGTGCGATCGTCCCAAGGATGTTCGACTTCCCCAAAGCACATCGATTGCTCATGACCCTTACCGCAAGCCATGACCACATCTCCTGGTTGAGCCAGGTCGAGCGCAAAACGAATTGCGCCGCCGCGATCGGGCACGCGCCAAAACGTCTCGTTTTCCTCACCGCCTTTAGACTCGGCACCAACGGCCATCTCCGCCAGGATCTCATCCAAGGACTCCGTGCGCGGGTCCTCAGCAGTCAGCACCGTCAGGTCGGCCATTTCAGCCGAAATCTCCGCCATCAGGCGGCGCTTTTCGCGATCTCGCAAACCGGCTGAGCCGAATACGGCGATCACTTTTCCGCTGGTCATGGGCCGCGCCGCTTCTATTGCGCGTTTCAGAGCGTTGGGCGTGTGAGCAAAATCCACGATAGCCAGGAAGTCCTGCCCGATTTCGATCGGCTCCATTCGACCAGGAATCCCCTCCAAAGCCGCAACCCCCACCCGGGCTGCGTCCGGCTCAACCCCCAACCCGATCACAGTCGCCCCCACCGCGGCCAAAACATTGGAGACGTTGTAGCCTCCTAATAGTCGAGTCTCCACATCAAACGAGAATCCTTCACTCGAGACTTGGAATGCCAATCCGCTGGGGAGATAGGCAATCTCATCTGCCTGGATATCCGCCTCGGGAGACATCCCATAACTGAGTTGACGTGTGGGAGCTTGGGCCAAAGATGTGAGGTACTCGTACGATTGATCATCGGAATTAAGCACTGCAAGCCGGATGTTCGCGCGAGGTTTTGAGCTGGTTTCTCCTAAATAAGCAAAGAGGCGTCCCTTGGCTTCCCTGTAGGCCTCATAGGAGCCGTGATAATCAAGGTGTTCGTGGGTGATGTTGGTGACTACGGCAATATCGAATTCACATGCGGCCACCCGGTCCTGAGCCAAGCCGTGAGAAGTCGCCTCCAATACAACATGGGTTAGCCCTGCAGTGACCATTTGCGCCAGGTAGCGCTGCACATCAGGGGCTTCTGGTGTAGTGACATGGAAGCCAGTATCCATGGTCTGCTCACCGATCACTGCGTTGACCGTCGAGATCATGCCCGCCTTCAGCCCGGCTGCTTTCAAGATTTGAAAGATGAAGTTTGAGGTGGTTGTCTTTCCGTCTGTACCGGTAACCCCTATGACAGTCAATTTGCGAGCGGGAAAATCGTAGTAGGCCGCGGCCAGCGTAGCCAGAGCGCGCGGGGCGTGATCCACACGAATATAAGGTACCGGCAGCCCTTCAATGGGTCGGGTGCCTACCACTGCGGCAGCACCCCGCTCGATGGCATCTTGAATGTAGGCATGACCGTCGACGCTCAAGCCAGGTACTGCGACAAAAAGCGATCCCTGTTTCACCAGACGGGAATCCTGGACAACCCCTGTGACTGAGACATCATCGCCAAAATATTGATTTTCTTCGGGCAAATGTCGAACCAGCTTTGAGAGTGGGCTGCTTGTCACATTCATAACTTCTACAAATTTAGATTCAT
>CAYTKR010000174.1:0-10155 GCA_964438295.1 uncultured Anaerolineales bacterium | reverse complement strand
CATCCCTTACGTTTTCATTTCACACCCTATCCATCAAAATGATAGGTGGCTAGATACTCTATTACATGATCGCTTTCGATGGGTACGGCGCGCTACTTTATTTTTCGGGCAAACGTCGCTGGGCGTTGCTTTACACACTTATGTTCATCGCTGTAAGCGGGGCAAGTTACCTTTTCCTGTGGGGACTAAAAGAGGGCGGGGTTGCATTATCTACTGATTTACCCTGGTATGCCTTTGGGATCATCGCCGTCGAGTTCCTGATGCGCTATTGGATTCAGCGTGACCAATTGGATACGATGGCATCCCAACTGGCTGACGCTCACAACGAGCTACAAGAATACACGTTGAAGGCCGAGGAGTTGGCTGTAAGTCAGGAACGCAATCGCTTGGCACGCGAAATACACGACACCTTAGGTCATACTCTCACGGCCCTGGATATTCAAACTGAATTGATAACTCGATTACCTGCTGACCAGATATCGGAACGCCAGAAAGCGCAAGATCGAGCACGGAATTTGGTCAAAGCTGGTTTATCCAACGTGCGCAGAGCAGTAGATGCGCTGGCACCATCGGCGCTGGAAACCCTCTCCCTACCAGAAGCCATCGCTACGATGATTGAAGAATTTGAAATCCAAACTTGTATCAACACCAAATGGGAGATTTCTGGGGATAAGTATCCACTGCCTGAGCACTATTCCCTGCCACTTTATCGAGTAGTACAAGAGTCGCTGACAAACGTCCAACGCCATGCCACTGATACACCAGAGGTGCTCGTTCGATTGAACTATAACCCGGCAACTGTGACTTTGTCAGTAGAGAACGCCCCCATTCCATTGTCAGAATCGATCGTAACGGAGTCATCTGGGGGATTCGGTCTGCGGGGATTGCGCGAGCGTGTTGAAGCGTTGGGGGGAATCTTTGAAGCTGGGCCAACCGATGAGGGGGGATTTCACGTCTGCGCCAAATTGCCATTGCTTCAAATCCAATAAAGCTGCTTAAAATCCGATTTTCCTCCATCAAAAACCAAAAATAGGAGTGTGAGACGCGCCACGCGTCTCACACTCCTATTTTTGATCCGCAACTGTGACCGGTCATAGCATAGTCACGGTTTCAGGCTCTCAAATGCATGCCGGGAATAGGTCATCCAGCAGACGACAAAATGCTGATACTTTTATATGCTTGAGTTATGAAAGCATCCAAATCCGACTACATTTCATTCCTGGTGCGCATGTGGCGAGATCCAGAAGGCGAATCGGGATGGATGGTGCAAATTGAGCACATTCCCAGTGGAGAGAAGCAGCATTTCATTTCTTTGGCCGCCTTCTCTAACTATTTGCTTGAGTATGTCAATGATCAGGAGGTGAACCACAGTAACCCATAATCTTTGTGAATAAATTTGGAGATAAGCTCTTGAACCATAGTTTGCCTGGGGTAGGGGGTTCAGACGTTGCCCGAACCCCCTACCCCAGGCAATTCCACACCAGACTGCAATTCATTATTCGAAAAAGGAGGATCACAATGTCCACAAAATTCAAATTTTCCTTAGGGATATTGCTCGTTACTTTGTTCTTGACGCAGCAAGTTGCTTTCGCAGGCCCGGCCTCGCCCCCAACACCAGCTGGTGACCCGACGGATGAAGCCGAAGTCGCTGAAGAACCCGAAGTGGTTGAAGAAAAGCCTGAAGAAAAATGGTTTTTCCCTGATATTGGAGCGCAAGATATCAGCTTTGGCAGGTGTGGAGTCTATTTTCCATATAGAATACCTTTAGGGTATCGCGTGTTGATATCCAAAGGCCATATTACCTCTCGCCAACAAAATCATTCCTACGACATTCTGAGAGCGATCAAAATTGAAGTATTCCACGACAATGGAGAGCCTGCTCGTTATAGCCACACCATAACGGCTCAAGTTTATTGCAATTTAGACCCTGGCGAGGCAACTTTCCAGAACACAGCATCTCCAGAAAAGAGATTCGATTTTTATAAAGATGGTTCTCATCAAAATACCTGGTATACAGAAAGCGTAAGTGTATACGAAACAAAACAACGCATGGCCACCAATTTTACCGGATCGGGAACATACATTTTGGGAAGGCCAAAGTAACAAACTTTTGGGTATGCTACCAATGTAATCCTCTGTTCTGAGTTTAGATTGATCGACGGGTCTCACCATGAATAATGAGACCCGTCACACAGGGGTACTCTCATCCTATTGAATATGGAGGGGGTTTTTGATATTTTAATATTGTTAGGAGTTTCGCAGTTCATGCATTTCCTAGGTTAGGAACCCAACCGCGTTGGGTATCAGAATGCTCAATGTATGCCCAACTCGTTGGGCTAGGTACCCCAAGTGCGTAACCCCTAATACAATCAGAACAGTCAAAGAGGGGCAATTCAGAATATTGGTATTTTTCAAAATTACCGGTGTGCTGTTTTATTCATAAACATTGAAAGAAATAGGAGTTACGCACTTGAAATGGATTGGGATTGATAGTGTAGTTTTGGAGGCAGTATCATGAATAATTTCAATCGATACATCCTGTCTATGGTACGCTCTATATTCGCTGTAATGATCGTTGTTGGATTATTATCATTGCACACAACTATTGCCAAGGCGGATATTGATTTACGCGCCCGAATCATAGATTGTAGAAGTGGAGATCCGATTGCAGGGGCTTCAGTACAAGTGACCTCGGCAGCGACCGATCTCGGCAGCGCATTCCAAGCAGTTACTAATGCGGAAGGAGTGGCAAATATCAACCCATTACGGGTTGGCAACGTAGTGCATGATATTCAGATTTCAGCCCCGGGATATAAGCCCAAAACATTATCAGAATATATGGCAGCATGGACTACAAAAGAGGTCGAAACATGCCTTGATGCGTCGCGCATACAGCTAGAGTTACAGTTCGATTTTGGGAGCACGAAAATAGCACGCAATTCGAGCTGATAACGGTACCACCTGGAAAACTCACGCCTATTTAGAAGGAGAAGGATCATGAAGATTAATCATCAAATGATATCTAAAAGAACTGTTTATCTGGCACTCTGTGTGCTTATGTCGTTAAGTATCGTTTTTGGGACCGCTGCCGCACCGATCAGAACCCCTGAAATAGAAGTGGGTAGACACATCTTGCTAGATGATATTGCTTCGCAGGTTGCCGAAGAAGTTGGTGTGGTCAGTACTGTAGTCGATACGAACACCGAGCCAATCATCTATGTATTCGAGGAGCGGCATGACTCCGTCCTGGGTCAGATCGAGATCGCGATCATGCTACACCGCCTCTACGAGCAGTACGAGCTGCGCCATATCGGGTTGGAAGGACACATGGCTGACGAAGAACCCCTGGACTTCTCCTGGGCGCATGAAGAGCCCTATTATCAACCTGACCAACCCATCACCAGTCGCGAAGATGTGTTTGCTCAGACTCTACAAGAAGGTGAGATCAGCAGCGCTGAATTGATCGGTCTGGTCTACTATGACACTGTTGTGAATGGGATCGATGATCCTGATTTATATGCCTTCGATCCACCTGAAGCGGCCTGGGACGCACCCGATTTTTATCTTTACTACATCGCCCTCGCAGGAATGAGCGAGACAAATCGTACGGCCTGGCAAGCACTCTACGATGCCGAACAATACACAGCGGCCTTTGAGTTTGCTATCGGCAATGATGAGTTCGCATCAGAGATGTGGGGAAATCTCAGCGACCCTATCAACATCGTCTCCGCGGAGGATTGGCTAATTGCTCTGGATGAATTACGTGCCCAGGCTGAAACTGTTGAGGCTGATCTGACCGATGAAGATGCCGCCAACCTTGATGCAATGGGGGAGTATTTCGAGCATGTCTCCCAACGTAGCGAGGCGATGGTGTCGGCAATGTTGGATCTTGCGGCTTCTTACTCCGAGGCGCCCCTGGCAATGACCATCGGCGCGCTGCACACAGACCGGGTGATAGAACTTCTGACAGAAGCCGGGGCATCTTTTGCCGTAATCCGGCCGCTTTCCCTGGCTGAAGGAGATTCCGCGGGTCTGCTCACAGCTGAATCTTATCAACGCAAACAGCAAGGGCTTTCAGTCGCTCCTGATGGCTGGCTGGGGTCGTTCTTAGATGGGCGAAAGAAACCAAGCCCGGTTACAACTCTCGAGAGGTACGCAATTGAGTACACCGTTCGTAGACTGGCTCAAGTACTGGCTAATCAGGCAGAAACAGACTGGTTTATGGGATATTCGGTTGAAAGCATAAAGAAAAACCTCCAAGAGGATCTGGAGGAACCCCTGCTTGAAAAACCAGAATGCAAAGAGCTATTACAATCTATGGAGATAACCATCATCAATGTTGGTTTTGAAGAAGACGAGGAAATCGGGCCGGTAGTTGAATTCAATGTCCAGTTCAAAGGATCAAAATTCTCAAGTCACCCTCCTCTGTACGTACGTGCCTATACTACCTTTGATGACAAACCGCAGGTGACCATGGAAGAACGCCTTACTCAAGCCAGGAATGAAGTCAAAATGCTTGACCGCATCCCCGAAATTTCTGATATTGACCCAAGTTTAGGCGAAACCAGGCCTCAGCAAATTTGTTCCGACACGGAAACCAAAACTAGACGAATTACCGAAACAGGCGGTTAGTACGAGATAATCATTCGCACAAATTGCCAAAATTTCAGCAGCCTCTCTCAAAATTGAGAGAGGCTGCTGGGATTATGGAGATCGCTGTTGAAATATCGAAATTTTGGGTTAGTGGGGTGCTTCGCACTCACCCCTAAAATTGGAGGACTACGCCGAATATTCCTAGAGATCCAGGCCGCTACGTTAAGTTGAAAATATCAATCGCGGTATAATCGAACCCATGAGTACGAAGGAAAAGCTTACACAATCCCTGAAAGAGGCCATGAAGGCCAAAGACGAACGGCGAAAACGTGTGGTGCGCATGGCGATGACAGCCATCAAAAACGCCGAGATCGAGAAAAAAGGTGAGCTGGATGAGCCAGATGTCCTGGCCATCCTGCAAAAGGAAGTCAAAGCCCGCCACGAGACCATCGAAGGGGCAAAGAAAGCTCAGCGCGAAGATCTCATTACTGAAGCTGAGGCTGAAATCGCTATCTTAGAAGAATACCTTCCTCAAGCGCTTAGCCGCGAGGAATTGGAGAATCTGGTCAAAGAGGCGATTGCTGAAGCCGGCGCCACATCCCCCAAGGAAATGGGCCTAGTCATGAAAGTCCTCATGCCCAAAGTTCGCGGCCGCGCTGATGGAAAAGAGGCCAACCAGATCGTGAGGGAGTTGCTTTCCCAATAAGCAATTATCTGTACGCAGTGAACAGTATGCTGTGGTTACTCAATAATCATAGCGAACAGATAACTGGCAATAAATTAATGTCTACCATTTCATGAACGCAAGACCATCGAACTTGCCCTGGCAGAGGTTACTTTTCCTCATCGCCCTGCTGATTGCAAGCAGTGTAGCGGTTATGGCCATTGTGGTTTATACCCCCGTGTTCACCTCTTCCGCTGGGGACCTGCAAGCGGGGGACGTTGCCGAGGAGGATATTCTCGCTCCAACTGCTATCAGTTATGAAAGCGCAGTCCGCACAGAGGAACAGCGCCAGATCGCGATTGGTTCTGTTTCGTCGAAATATACTCGTGCTGATACAAATATCGCCAGGCAACAGCTCGAGCAGTTAAGGGCTGCCTTGGCGTATATCACCAGCGTGCGTGCAGATAACTATGCCTCGAACGATCTAAAGCTGACCGATCTGGCCGCTTTGCAAGGCATCACCCTCGCCCAAGACACTGCCATTGGCATCCTGGAATTAAATGAATCCCGCTGGAATGCTGTTGAACAAGAGGCCATCGTGGTACTCGAGCAAGTCATGCGCAATACCATTAGGGAAAATCACGTCGATGACCGGCTAAATACGGTACCCAACCTGGTTTCTTTGGCGATCACTGCAGATCAAGCCCTGATCGTCGCCGACTTGGTTTCAGCGTTCATTGCTCCAAACAGTTTCTACAATGAGAACCTAACCGAGACCGCCCGCCAACAAGCCGTCGATGCCGTAGAACCAGTCATTGTTTCGTATGCTGCCGGAGAGGTCGTTGTACAACGCGGTGAAGTCGTCAATGAAGTGGACGTAGAAGCCTTGCGTCACATGGGTTTGGCTCAACCCGAAAGCCGTTGGCAAGAAACCGCCAGCGCGGGTTTATTGGTTATGCTATCGGCCAGCTTGGCAATCATCATTGTGCGCCGCAAACCCCAAAGAGGAGAAAACACGCGCGGCTTGCTGATGGTCGCCTTTCTTTTCCTGGCTTTCCTAGCATTAGGGCGATTGGCATTACCTATGCATATGCTGGCGCCATATCTATTTCCCTTGTCGGCGTACGCGTTGATCACTGCCAGTCTGTTCAGGGAAGAACTGGCCCTCATCTCCGTCATGCCGTTGATCCTGCTAATAGTGTATGGACACCCCAATAGTGCTGTTCTGATCTTGTTTTATGGTATCAGCAGCCTCTTTGGGGTTCTGATCCCAAAAAGGGAACAACGCATCAGTACCTATCTTTGGGTGGGAGTCACTGTAGCCGCTTCTGGGGCCGCAATTATCACAGCATTCCACCTTATCCAACCCGAGATCAATCTGATCGAATTGGCAACCCAATCGGCAACCACGCTTTTAAACGGCCTCATCGCAGCCGGGGTAACTGTCTTGCTCCAATATCTTCTGGCACCCATATTGGGACAAATTACCCCGCTGCAGTTGCTAGAACTCTCCCGTCCCGATAACCCGCTTTTGGAATATCTGCTGCGCAACGCGCCTGGTACGTACCAGCACAGCCTACAAGTTGCTAATTTGTCCGAGCAGGCGGCCGAACGAATTGGTGCAGACAGTTTGCTAACCCGCGTGGGTGCCCTTTACCACGATATTGGCAAAGCAAAAAACCCCTATTTCTTTATCGAGAACCAAATCCCCGGCAAGATCGATACCCACGACGATCTAGACCCGGCTGATAGCGCAGATCTCATCATCAAACACGTCACGGATGGGCTCGAATTGGCCAGCGACCATCGCTTACCCAGTCGCATTAAAGCGTTCATCGCGGAGCATCACGGCAATCTTAAAACGCAATACCAGCTTACACAGGCAATCAACGCCAACAATGGAGATAAATCACTGGTAGACGAAAGCCTGTTCATGTACCCTGGCCCCCGGCCTCAATCACGCGAAACCGCATTAGTCATGCTGGCTGATGGCTGCGAGGCTCGCATCCGTTCACAAAAACCGGAAACCGAAGAGCAACTCCGTTTCCTCGTCGAGGATACGATCGACAAACGCCTCAGCCAAAACCAGCTCGACGATACATCGCTGACCCTACTCGAACTACAAACCATCTCCGATTCCTTTTTTGCCAGCTTGAGGGGGATTTACCACCCGCGTGTCGACTATCCTACACTAAATATCCCCACAGAACCCACAAGAAAAGTGCTACAGGAAGCAAACGTAGAACCTCCCGATGCACATTCACCTTGATATTGCCAAAAGCTACCGTTCCCATATCGAACACCAGCTCATCGAAAACGCGGCGTTAGCCACACTTCAACACCAGAAAGCTCCTTCAGATGGTGAAGTCAGCATCGTAATCGCTTCGGATGAACAGCTCCGTGATTTGAATTCCCAGTTCCGAGGGATAGACGCGCCAACCGATGTACTTTCATTTCCCTCAGAGTTGACTGATCCCGAAAGTGGTGCTGCATACCTGGGAGATGTGGTGATCTCTTATCCCCGAGCTGAAGTCCAGTCCCAGGCAGGTGGTCACGAGATCGATGAAGAATTACAATTATTGATCGTACACGGTCTGCTGCACTTGCTAGGGTATGACCACGCTGACCCACAAGAGAAAGACCGCATGTGGGCGATCCAAGCCGAGATCATCAGTCAGCTTGGAATTGGCAATATCACCCTATCCGAATAAAATCACACTCCATTCATCATTCAAGATAAATAATGATTTCATTCTTTCGGTCCCGGAAAAACGCGATTGGATACGCCCTTGAAGGTTGGTGGCATGTCCTGCGCACCCAACGTAACACCTGGATCCATGCTAGTCTCAGTATTGCTGTAATTGTCCTTGGTCTTTGGCTGAGTCTCACCCCCCAGGATTGGGCTATTCTCATCCTGACCATGGCAATCGTATGGGCGGCAGAGTTTTTCAACACCGCTCTAGAAGCCCTTACAGATCTAATTCAACCCGAAGAGCACGCACTAGCCAAAATAAGCAAGGATGTCAGCGCGGCGGCAGTGCTAATCACGGCTGCGGCCTCTGTTCTCATCGGGTTATTAATTTTGGGACCACCACTGTTAGATAAAATACGACTGATTATAGAAAGGGGTCTCTGAGAATTTCCCCTGTGAAAACAACTTCCTCGGCCTTTCACGGAGACCTATCGCAAAGCAACTTCTTAGAGGTACAACTATGTCTGGATTGAGTTTTCGTTTTGGAACTGTCGGCTCCCCAAAATCCAATCCCAAGAAACCTGGTGGTAGTGTGGGGGCTGTGATGCATTTGCCTACATTGGGGCTGGATGCCCTGGAATTAGGCTGGGTACGATCAGTACGAGTCGGTGAACAGACCTGCGCTAACATCAAGGCCACTAGCGAAGAGCATGATGTGGGCGTCAGCGTGCATGCCCCCTACTTCATCAACCTGAACGCCGATGATGAAGAGTGGCCAAAATCTCGCAAACGCTTGATGGACGCGGCCCATTTTGGCAACCTCGCTGGAGCCACAGACATCATCTTTCACCCTGGTTCGTATTTCGGCAACCCCCCGGAGGAAGTGCTCCCGATTGCTATCGAGCGCCTGGCTGGTTGTATTGAAGAGCTGCGCGCCGCGGATAATCATGTCATCTTGCGTCCTGAGACCATGGGAAAATCTGCCCTGCTGGGATCGTTGGATGACACCCTAGAGATGAGCGTCGCCATCGAGGGTGTTGAACCTTGCATCGACTTCCCCCACCTGCATGCCCGAACGGGTGATGGAGCCATGAACAGCTATGATGAGTGGGTGTTAGCCCTCAAAGCCTATGCAGAGGTTTTGGGCACAGACTCACTCCAAAGGTTGCACATCCACCTGTCCGGGATCGAGTACACCCACAAAGGTGAGAAGGAACATCTCCCCATCGAAGAGTCCGACCTGAACCTAGCAGCCATCTTGCAAGCGCTAAAAGATTCTAAGTGTGGGGGCCGCATCTTGTGCGAAAGCCCAATTCTCGAAGAGGATGCCATTTTGGTCAAAAAGAAGTGGCAGGAGATAAGCGGAGAAAAGAACTAAAGCGACCTAAATGTGCTTCGTACAACTCTCCGGTAAACAATTTTTCCCGAAAATGAGGGTACGCATGTGGCGCCGCCACATGCGTACCCTCATTTTCGGAAGACTACCTTATAGGCTTTCAGAACTGCAATTAATATGACCGATCAAGAAAAATCTCTGATTCAACTTCATAAGACCATGCGCAGTTGCCGCATATGCCTGGATGAAGGACACGAGATCACCCCCCCGGCAATCTTCTCTGGAAAGTTGGGCGCCCGCATTATGAGCATCGGGCAAGCGCCTGGTATCACCGAAGTCGAAGCCAACCGGCCCTTTAATGCAGGTTCAGGGCAACGCTTATTCAAATGGCTGGCAGAAGCTGGCATCGAAGAAACCTGGTACCGCACCACGCAATACATGACCTCGGTGACCAAATGCTATCCAGGGCGATCGGCATCAGGCAGCGGAGACCGCGTCCCCAGCCGGATCGAGCAGGAATTCTGCCGCCCTTATCTGGAACGCGAAATTGAGCTTATCAATCCGGCCCTGATCATCCCTATTGGCAGGTTGGCCATCAATCTATTTTTCCCAAAAAGCGCAAAATTGACCGACATCATCGGCACTCAAAAAGAAGTCGATGGCCGCTTCATCGTTCCATTGCCCCATTCCTCGGGCGCCAGCCGCTGGCACCAGATCGAAGCCAACCGGCTCCTGATTGAAAAGGCAATTTCATTAATCGGCAACCACGTACAACAACTTTTCCCCGATAAATAAGCAAGCGTGGGCATTTTACCCACGCTCGCTCGCTTTTTTTGATTATTTTGGACTGACGCAGTTCAGCGAGAAAAT
>CAYTKR010000173.1:0-10356 GCA_964438295.1 uncultured Anaerolineales bacterium | reverse complement strand
GGACGATACGATAATCATGGCTGGCCGCACCGATACGGGCGTCCACGCCTCGGGGCAGGTGATCTCTTTTGATTTGGCTTGGCGCCACTCAGAGGATGATCTGCGCAACGCACTCAATGCGATGCTGCCGAATGATGTATCAGCACGATGTGTTTCAGAGTGCGATCCAGAATTCCATCCTCGCTATGATGCGCTTTCCCGAACATATCGTTTCAAGGTCTTGATAGACCCTGTTCCTAACCCGCTCGTCGAGCGCTTTTCCTGGAGAGTTTGGCCATCTCCTGCTTTGGATGAATTACAAGACGCTGCACAATTATTCTTAGGTGTCCACGATTTTGCTGCCTTTGGCAGTCCAATGAAAAAAGGTGGCAGCACTGTGCGACAAATCACTGCAGCTAGTTGGTCCCGCACTCGCGATGCCGACTATCTGGAATTTGAAGTTACCGCCAACGCATTTCTTTATCATATGGTGCGGCGTTTGGTTCATGTGCAGGTAAAAGTCGGCCAGGGTTTTCTCCAAATCGATGACATCATCAATTATCTGGAAAATCCTGATGGCCCACCCATTCAAGGTCTGGCGCCCCCTCAGGGTCTCGCTTTGGAGAAGGTAAAGTATTCGCGAGAATAACATAGGATTACCGAAAAAATGGTGTGCGTGCGAGCTTGCAAACGTACGCCCCTACGCACACCATTTTTTCATAATATGAAATACGGAGTGTAAGACCGTGTATAAAACGTTTTATCCAAAACCTGAAGATATAAAGCGCGAATGGGTCCTGGTTGATGCCAACGATCAAACACTTGGTCGCCTGGTAACACAGATCTCGACGGTGATGCTGGGGAAACACAAACCTGAATTCACCCCTGGTGTTGATCTTGGCGATTACGTCGTGGTTGTCAACGCCAAACGTATTCGAGTCACTGGCAACAAGCTAGATGATAAGATGTACCATCGAACCAGCGGCCGCCCTGGTGGGCTTAAGTCCATCAACTTGCGCGGCTTGCTCGAGAAGCATCCAGAGCGCGTGATCGAAAAAGCGGTTTGGGGCATGCTGCCTCATAATCGATATGGGCGCAAACTGATGAAGAAATTGCGAGTTTATGCTGGCCCCGATCATCCCCATGAAGCGCAAAATCCAAAGCCCATCGAAGAAGTTTTACCTTCGAGTGAGGAGTAATTATGGCAGAACAATACTATGAAGGAATCGGACGCCGGAAGGCCAGTACAGCGCGTGTGCGCGTGATGAGCGGCTCAGGTGATTTCCTTATCAATGAGAAACCGCTCGAAGAATATTTTCCTCGCCTTGGCGATGTAAAAAACATCCTCGGCCCGATCGAGACAGTGAGTACCCGCAGTTCGTTGGACATCAGCGTGCTGGTTAAGGGAGGCGGAGTTACCGGGCAAGCTGACGCCGTTCAATTAGGCTTGGCGCGTGCTTTGGTGATCATGGATCCCGAAGCCAAATCTGCTCTGCGAAAAGGCGGCTTCCTGACCAGAGACGCGCGCGAGAAAGAGCGCAAGAAACCTGGTCTCAAGCGGGCCCGCAAGGCTCCGACATACACCAAGCGTTAATTCGAAATGAAGAATTAGACGTAATTCGTAAGGCGTTGAGAAACGTGTTGCGAATTACGTTTTGCATTTAAAATACCTCTATGACAACTCCTGGAATCACCCTCCTCGGGCTTGGCCCTGGCTCTTCCGATCTACTTACTCGCCAAGCTTGGCAGGTCTTGGAAAACACTTCTGAGATATACCTGCGCACCATCCAACATCCCGCTGTGCGGGGCTTCCCTGAACACATCCAGGTGCACACCTTTGATCATCTGTATGAGGATCGCGCCTCATTTGAGGATGTCTATGCTGAAATTGTTGATAAGATTATCGAATTGGGACGTGAACCCAAAGGAGTCGTCTATGCAGTGCCAGGGCATCCTTTTGTAGCTGAATCTACCGCCCCAGAGATTTATCGCCTGGCAAAAGAGTTGGGAATTTCTGTCTACGTTGTAGAGGGCCTCAGTTTCCTCGAGCCGACGTTTACATCCCTGGGAATTGATCCGCTACCACAGGCTACCATTGTCGATGCGCTGTCATTGATAGACGCTCATCATCCAGCCTTTCCTCCCGACGCGCCTGCGCTAGTCGCGCAGATCTACGATTGCCATATCGCCTCGGAAGTCAAACTCACCTTGATGAATCTCTACCCCGATGAGCATCCGGTTCGCCTGGTTCATCGGGCCGGGACGCAGGATGTCATTCTCGAAGAAGTCAAACTCTATGAGATCGACCGCAGCCCGCAGCTTGGACTGCTAACAACCTTATACCTACCACCAGTTGGCCCACATACATCATTTGAGTCTTTGCAGGAGATCACTGCCCATCTCCGCGCGCCTGAGGGTTGCCCTTGGGATCAAAAACAGACTCCCCAAACGATGCGACCTCACTTGATGGAAGAAGTCTATGAACTTTTGGCTGCCATCGATGCAAATGATGGCGCGAAAATGCAAGAGGAGTTTGGGGATCTTCTATTGGTGCTCACCATGCTGATGCAGATCGTTAGCGAGACTGGCTTCAACAGCACAGATGTCATCCGTGATATCAGCGCCAAGCTCATTTATCGGCATCCGCATGTTTTTGGCGATTTACAAGTCGATGGGGAAGAAGCCGTGCTCAAGAATTGGGAGCAGCTCAAAGCCGAAGAGCGTAAGGCCAATGGAGAAACTGATAAGGGGTTACTGGATGGCGTTTCGATAGCATTGCCAGCCTTGTCTCAGGCCCAAGAATACCAGGGACGCGCTGGTCGTGTAGGATTTGATTGGCCAGAAATCCAGGGGGTAATTGATAAGATTTGCGAAGAAGTTGAAGAGATTCGTCAAGCCCCTGATGATATTGCCCGCGCTGCCGAGATGGGCGATATGCTCTTTTCTGTAGTCAATCTTGCTAGATGGCTAGATATCGACGCTGAGAGTGCTCTAAGAGAAGCCAACGAGCGCTTTAAAACAAGATTCACCCGTGTGGAAGCGACTACGCGCGATCAGAATCTTGATATGAGTGAGATGTCTTTGGATGAGTTAGATGCTCTCTGGGAGCAGGCAAAGAAAGGAGAATAGCCATTGGACTCATATGAGTCCAATGGCTATTCTCCAATTTCCAAAGATTGTTACCCGCTGATAATATCCTTCAGAATATCCCCACCAATACCAGCAACGCCGCGTTGTTCACCTCCACCTTGACTGAAGGTGATACCGCGCTTGATGCGATCAACTAGGCGTGAGAAGGGCAGGCTTTGCAGGTAGACCTTTCCAGGCCCAGTTAGTTTGGCAAGGAATAAACCTTCGCCTCCGAAGAGGGCATTGGTAAATCCACCTACAAAATTGATGTCATAGTCCACCGTGGTAGCAAAGGCCACCAGGCAGCCGGTATCTACGCGCAGAGACTCCCCGACTGCTAGATCCTTCTCAATGACTGTGCCCCCAGCGTGGGTGAAGACCATTCCATCACCAACAAGCCGCTGCAGGATGAACCCTTCACCACCAAAGAAGCCAGCGCCCAGGCGTTTTGTAAAGGCAACTTCGATCTCAGTTCCCTGGGCCGCACAGAGGAATGAGTCTTTCTGGCACAGCACCTGACCATTGAACTGGTCCAGGTCGAAGGCCACGATCTTGCCGGGGTAGGGGGCCGCAAAAGCGACGTGCTGCTTCCCTGGCCCGCTATTCAAAAAGGTGGTGATGAAGAAGCTCTCGCCGGTAACCATGCGTTTAAGTCCCTTGAAAATACCGCCACCGGTACCGGTTTGCATTTCGATGCCGTCTTCCATATAGGTCATCGTACCTGCTTCGGCTCGAACGCCCTCACCGGGGTCAAGTTCAACCTCGACCAATTGCAAATCGTCTCCATAAATCTTGTAATCAATTACGTCAGCCATAGTATCCTCCGAGTTTTTCTCAGTAATTTTTATTCACGTCGCTCCTCAAAGAGCTGACATTCACATTTTACTAGCATTTACGAAAAACTGTTGGAGATGTTGTAGTGGCTCTCGAGGAATCTCCGTGAAAGTTGGCAGATTTAGAGGTAATGGGCGTGCTCCGCACGCCCATTACCTCTAAATCTGGAGTTCACCATGGGATTTCTCACAGCCCTGCCGTGGAAATTTAACGTGAGTTTCGAAAGGAAAATGATCTTCAAAATTTCAGCATTCCTGCCCCTGGCGAGGCTTGAACTGGATAGACATCGGCTTCAATGCCTGTGAGCCTGGCATATTCCTGGAGAACCATCTCAGAGAAGTGATCGATTTGGCTTTCCTCGACAAAAGCTACCAGGCAGCCACCGAAGCCAGCCCCTGCGCCGCGCGCACCGTAAACTCCTGGTGCTTTCATAATGGCATCTCGCATTGAAATCATTTCGTCAGAGACTATTTCGTAGAGGTCACGCGCCCCGGTGAATGATTTCAGTGCTAACTGACCGACGTTTTCAAAACGCCCCAGCGCGAGAGCGTCTGCGATATCCAGCACCCGTTGGTTTTCTTCGATGATGAACTGACAACGCTTGTACACAACTGACGGTAGATCATTTTTATGAACTACCAATTGATCTAAAGTAGCATCACGGAGAGAGCGAATTTCGGGATAGAATTTGCCAAGAATACGTGCCCCCTCTTCGCATTGCGCACGCCGTTCGGGATATTCTGATCCTGTCAGAGCGCGCTTTGCTTTTGTATCACAAATCATCACCTGGACTCCGGGAGCAATAGGTTTGATCTCATGGGTGATTGAACGGCAATCTAAGAGTACAACGCTGCCCGCAACTCCCATAGCCGAAGAGTATTGATCGAGAATGCCGCAATTCATCCCCACGAACTCGTTCTCGGCGCGCTGGCAAAATAACGCTATCTGCACGGGGTCAATTTCCCAATCTGACAAAGCTTCGAACAAAACGCCTGTGGCAACTTCTAATGCCGCGGAAGAGCTCAGTCCGCTCCCAAAAGGGATTGTGCTATGGACCAAGCCATCGAAACCAGTGAGCACATAGCCTTCTTTTTGGAGAACATCTGCAACTCCGCGAATATAGTCTGTCCAGGGGTTGACGGAGTCGTGCTCGATTTGGGTCAAGTCAAATTGAGACTCTCCATCGACATTGAGAGAAGCTACTCGCACTACCCCATCATGGCGTGGTCGTGCTGCGATCCAAGTGTTACGATCGATAGCTTGGGTAAGGACATAGCCGAGGTTGTAGTCAGTGTGGCTTCCCATCAGGTCCACCCGTCCTGGGGCTTGGACAAATAGCATTGGCTTAGAGCCAAACCTGTCCACGAACGCCGTTTCTATTAGGGATTTTCGTTGGAAAATTTGCATATGAATCCTTCTAAAATGGTAGGAGTTACGCACATGAAGTTTGGTTTAATGGGAATAGGGGGTAGGGGCGAAGCCCCACCCCCTATTCCCAGCAATTTCCTCGCCGAACTACGTAAGTTATAACAAAAAAATGGGTACTCGGGGGGATATCATAGTTATGCCAAAGAGACAAGCGATCATTTTGCTGCTGCATAAAGACATCGTTGGATAATGTGGTCTTGATATTCAGGGGATAATTCACAGAAATACCCGCTCCAACCCCAAACCCGAACAATCAGATTTGGGTATTGTTCGGGGTGTTGACGGGCTTCACGCAAAACATCAGCATTCAGGCTGTTGATCTGTAACTGCTGCCCACCCATGCGAGCAAATGAGCGAACCAACATAGCCACCTTGCGGATACTTTCTTCATCGCGAAAGACTGAATCGGATAGTTCAATGGTCACAGGACCTCCGTTGTAGATGCGTTGATAATCTATTTTGGAGAATGATTCGAACGTCTTTATGGGGCTATCAGCGCGCGACCCAGGGCTGGGTGCTAGATTTGCACTGAAGAAATCCTCGAATCGGCGGCCATCGGCGGTCGCACCCACCTGAGGTTCGCGCATTCCCTGGGATCCACGCGCCAGCCAGATGTAATACATCGCTGAGCCAGTGCCCGGACGTACGATCCCACCCTTGGGGTTGGGGGATTGCTGCTCACAAGCATCTGCAAAGGCGTTGAATAAGTAGACCAGCATTTCATCTGCCAAGTCATCACGGTTGGCAACCTTGGGTGCCTTATGGACCAGTGTTTGGCGTAGAGGTTCATACCCCTCGAAATCCTCATCTAGAGCAACCAGCAACTCGGCGGGCAGCAAGGTTTGCCGGTTGAAAATGAAGTGCTGGACCGCTGCGAGCGCGTCGGCGGCGTTGGCAGATGCAGCACCGTGCAGGCCGAAATTGTTATATTTCAACCCCTGCGAAAGATCGCGGCCGCGCTCCAGGCAACCCTCCATCAGCACGGAGTAATAAGGTGCTGGTGGCAAAAAGAGCTGCTGGTATTCAGAAACACGCGCCTCGACTTGCTGCTGGATCTTGGCACGCGTGTGCTGCAAAATCTCTGCGAAACTTTCGCCCCCTGCCAACCCAACACGAATGGCCTGGTCGACTGCATATGGGAATGAGACTGCTCCGATATTGACGACTTCCATGCCTTTGCCGGGGATGATGAATTCCCAACAGGCAGCAACCGTGTAGTTGCGAACATCTTCTAGTGCATAGCCGTGTGCGACAAGCGCTGGGATGACAACATCATCGTTGGAATATTGTGGGAAGCCTAACCCTTTACGCGTCAGTTCGCTGGCCAGGCTGAGCAGATCGAGATCGGTTTGGGCGGAGATGCGCAGGTTGATCTTAGGGTCAATCATGCTCACATCCCGCGCTACGCGCAGCACCATGAACGTTAGCTCATTGACCCCCTCATTGCCCTGGGGTGTGACCCCACCAAGCATCAACGATTGGCCATTATCGCCCTGCTGCACACCGGGATAGAGATCGCTGTCTTTGTTGAGCGAGATGAAGAAATCGGCCAGGATTTCCTCAGCGCAGGGGATATCGAGTCGCCCCGCTTCAAAGTCTGCTCGCAAGTAAGGCCACATATACTGGTCGAAGCGCCCCAGCCCGACATGGTAGTGCCCGCTCATCCAAACCACTGCGTGTAGAATGCGCAGAGACTGCAAGGCTTCGTGGAAAGAGCGCGGGGCATGAGAGGGAACTTGCTCAAGTATTTCCGCCAGACCGTCGCGCCCATTTTCACGGGCTGCCTCAGCATAACGAGATGTCAATCCCAATACAGCATCGATAGTTTCGATGGCCGCATCGAGAAATTCGACAGCCTGAAGATCGGCAATGAACCGCTGGCGGGCGCTCTCAGCAGCTTGTCGGCGGGTAAGCAACCCATCAGCCAGCACGCCCCCCCAATCGGCGCAGATATTGCTGATGGGACCAAGTTCGTGCAAGGTGAGTCCCTGGGTCAATTCCCCAATTTGGTGTTCATTAAAGATTGGCGGAACACCCGGGATTGTGCGAGTGAAAACGATGCGCTCCTCCGGCCAGATCACCGGGCGTTCGGCTTCACATATGCGCCGCGTGCGACGGGCGCTGCGTTGCATCCAACTCAGATTTTGAGATTCGCACTCTGCCCAAATATCCGGTATTGGCGAAGTGCGTTCGACAGCCTGCTGGCGTTCACGCACTCGCTGGCGTAAGTTTTTCAAGCGTGATTTCATAACACTTTCCAGGGAATTCCCGATTCGTCAAACACATCACCACAAACATTGGGAGAACGTGTTTCGTCAAATCCGGGACTATATGCCATTCCAACGGATGGGTATTTTGCACCAGCCAGAGTCTGATAGGGCAGCAAATCGACACGCTGCAGTGAGGGTAATTCAACCGCAATTTGTGCTATGGCGAGCATATTCTCCTTGCTATCCGTCACATTGGGGATCAGAGGCACACGAATTACGACAGGAACAGAGCTCTCTGTCATTTGGGCGATATTCGCCTGAACTACTTCCAGATCACCGCCACAGTACTGATGAAAAACTTCGTTATCCAAGGTTTTGATGTCGAAGTAGATCAAATCGACGTGCTCTGCCAGGCGAGCAAAATCGCCCGTGTCTGCGTATCCAGCCGTATCGACCAAAATATGAATGTCATCAAGAAGATTGATCGTCTCGAGGAGAAAGTCGGCCTGGAGGAGAGGTTCACCTCCGGAAAAAGTAACGCCGCCTTCGTTTTCTGCTAGGAAGCTGGATTGATGGTTTAGAAGATCAGCTAGTTCCTTGGGGGTATATTCACTTCCGGCGAGCCGTGACCCCAAAGGCGTTAGTAATTCTTGTGGGTGGGGTGAAAGCCCTTCGGGGTTATGACACCAAGCGCAGCGCAGCGGACATCCCTTCAGGAAAACCGTTGTGCGGATACCTGGGCCATCATGGACAGCAAACTCTTTGATATCGAAGATCAGTCCTTTTTTCACGGGAAGAACCTATCGTTTAATCAACATGCTCTCTGGCAGCGCGCCAAAGAGCATGGGAAGGATCGAGCATAGAAAATCTTTGGGGAATGCAACCCACCAGAAGGTAGGGCGTCACTCCACGCGTTTTCTCAGGTATGTGTGCATGATCACCGATAATACGATGATCAAACCATAGATCAACTGAGTCCAGAAGCCAGTTAACCCGATGGCTACGGTTGCAGCCTCAATGGCACCGATGATGAATGCTCCAATGAATGTTCCAAAGATCGTGCCAACGCCACCAAATACTGATGTTCCGCCCAAGAATACTGAGGCCAAAGTGCGCAGCAGGTATCCCTCACCCAGGCTGGGCCAAAAGTAGGTTACATGGAGACTGGCAACCACACCAGCGAATGCTGAAACCAGGCCAACCAACACAAAACCCATGATTCTGGTTCGGCCAGTGTTAATACCCATCAGTTCAGCGCTATTGACGTTGTCTCCAATCAGGTAAATGTGAGCGCCAAATTTGTGCCGATTGAGTAGCAACCAGATCAGCCCAGCAACGACGATCAGCCAGATCATCTGCATGGGGAATTTCTCTCCGATCTTTCCAACCAGCATGGGGTGCAGGAAGGTCTCTTTGGTATATACCAATGTGCCGCTCCTACCCTGCCCTAAAACCAGCACCGCACCGCGCCAGAAGAATTGAGTACCAATGGTAGCGACCAGGGAAGGAATGCCAAATTTGACCACGATAATGCCATTGATCCAACCGATAACAACGCCGGTGAGCAACGCAGCCAAAAATGCTAACCAGACATTAGTGGTGGCATCGTAGGTCATCATGAATGTGATCAGACCCATGGCCATGATGGACGGGAAGGAGAGATCCATTTCGCCAGCAATTACAACCATCGTGAGGGGCATAGCCATCATGGCGAAGAAGGGAATTGTGGACATGAAGGCAAAATAGATTTGGGATTTCAAAAATGTCTGTGGGGCCATGACGATAAAGAATATCCACAGCCCAATGAAAACTCCAAAAATGCCAAGTTGGGTGCCATTTCTGCGGGCAAATTTGCCAAGGCTGAAAGTATCTTGATAAGGTTGACCGTCTGATTTTGTTTCTGTATGTGAACTCATAATTGCTCCTAATCGATGCTGCCAGTTTCTGCAACCTTGATCATTTTGTCCATTAGTTCATCGAGGGTAATATCCTTGGTGAAAAATTCGCCTGCCACCTGACCACGGTCAATGACCACAACGCGATCAGCAACCGAATAAACATGGAAGATATTGTGGTCAATGAAAACTGCCGATTTGCCCGCTTTTTTGATGTCGCGCACGAAATTGAGCAATTTCTCGGTCTCTTTTAGTGAGAGACCCATGGTAGGTTCATCTAAAACGATGATCTCGGCATCGAAATAGAGTGCCCGAGTAATCGCAACTCCCTGTTTCTCACCGCCTGAAAACGTGCCTACTTTGGATTCGGGGGTGACTGCAGCGGATGTGAAGCCCATCGACTGGGTCATCAGACGGTGGGTTTCTTGCTTCATCTTCTTGACATCCATGAAGCCCCACGAATTGCTCAACTCACGACCCAAAAAGATGTTGCGCCATAGGGTTTGTAGTTCAGCCAAAGCGCGCTCTTGGTAGACCGTCTCTACCCCTAAAGCGCGCGCTTTGGGAACTGTCAAATTCCCCACTGCTTGGCCATTGAACAGAATCTCTCCAGAGGTTTGTGGATGATATCCAGTAATGATCTTGATTAAAGTCGATTTTCCAGCGCCATTATCTCCAAGCAAGCCAACGACTTCGTTCTGGCCTAACTGAAAATTTATGTTCTGGAGAGCTTTGACTTCGCCAAATGATTTTGAAATATTGTTTAACTCTAGTCGATAATCCATGAGAGTTTTCTCCAAAGTTTATCCAGGATTGAATATCTATAAATAGTATCCTATTACTGTGCTATGTTGCAATCGAGAAGCTCGAAATATTGGGGG
>CAYTKR010000172.1:0-10462 GCA_964438295.1 uncultured Anaerolineales bacterium | reverse complement strand
ATCCACTTCAAGTGCGTAACTCGTAACTTTATTAAGAACCAGGTACCTTTCTTTCGTCTATCGAATGTGACTTAAATCACAGACTCAGATTTTAGAGTATGCAACAATATATTGGTGGGGCATGGATTGATTTCCCCGCGTGAAGAATCATAAATATTCCATATTCTCAAAAGGAGCTTTACCATGACCTGGCTCGACCGCATCATCCTCTTGCTCACCGGCCTTTTGGCCATTTACTTGATTTGGAAATTCTACGGACGCTATTCCAAATCCAAAGCCCTGCATGATGTTTACTATCTGCTGGGCTTTATTGTTCTATTAGTCTCTGGACTGCTATTGATCTTCTTGGGTTGGGGCATCCTGGCATCCCCATTTGTGCTCACCGTCGCGAGCCTGATCCCCCTGGGTATCTCTTTAGGTGTGGCCAACCAGTTCTACCCCTCTTGGAAGAAGGCCTTTGCCTGGTTTGCACTGATCGGTTTTCTAGCCATTGCCGTCACCAGCATCGGCGGTATGGGCATCAAGAAGGTTGCTGTTCCATTATTCCATGGCGTGGCAGGCTTCGTGATCTTCCTGGGTCCTATTTTCGCCCAGAAGGACGGCAAGGCCCCCAAAGGCTTTTTCTGGGTAGGCATTGGCGGCATGCTGATAGGCATCGGTGGTATTGCCTTAGCCTTCCTAACCGCGGGATCTCAGCTGCTCTTCTTCAGCCAGGAAGTTGTACTCTTGATCCTGGCCCCGCTGCTTTTCCTGATGACCCTGGCATTCACCTGGGGTTTCATGCAAGATTTGAATTCCTAGAAACTAACTCAGATTTAAAAAGCACTGGTGGCAATAGCCGCCAGTGCTTTTTTCTTTTAGCTTACTATGAAACAAATGTATGGTCTAAGGTGTGCTCACATTTTCTGTCAACCCCCAAGGGTTGTTAGAATAATGGCATCGCTCGCAAGGCGCTTCCAAAACAATATTGTGAGAAGTATGGGCAACAGCTATTTCTGCTTCTCCAGAAAAAACAACTACATTCGTTCTCCAGATACCATCATCTTCTTCGCTGGGGCCTACATCTAATCCGTCAGCATCGTGGCAGGCTTCACAGGAAACCAGCTGGTGATCTCCATCATGCCCCGCAATAGGTATAGCAGGATCAACCGCATCCTCATGACAATCGGTAGATCCACAAGATGCCACAGTATCGTGGGCATCATGACATTCCGTACACTCATAACCGCTGTGAGCACCTCCTACCATAGAGACCGCATGATCTTGTAGCTCAGCCTGGTTGTGACATTTCTGGCACAATTCCGTTGGAGTGGCTACTTCAGCATATTCCTCGGTCGCAGCAATTTCAAGCCAGGCGTATTCAGGTTGAATATTATCCTTTTTATCTTTCTCATGACACACGTTGCAGGGAATATCTACCCAATCGCTTTCGGCTATGAAGGGAGGTGGGTCTTCTAATTCAAATTTACAAGCAAAACAACTTTCGGGTAGTTCATCCATTGAAGGCTGCCAATTGACTGGCGCGTGACAACGCGCACAAGAATTGTTGTTGCCTTCGACATCCAACACAAAAGCATCAGCATGAGGACTGGATAACCAGGCTGCTTCAATTGAGACAGAATCTGGCTCTGAAACTTCTTCCGAAGCAGGTGAAGACTGATCTGCTTCATGTTCATCATCTGCAACTGGAGCATCTACTTCACTGGAGTCAGCCTCAGGTGTGCAAGCCACCCCACCATACAATAGAATCAACAACACCAAAATTAACGCGATTGTGCTTGTTTGTGATTTCAATGTGTTCATCATGGTCCATAAATAAAGTGGGGTGAGAGACTCTCACCCCACTTCTATAAACTTACCTTAAGTTTGTCATGCAGATTCTGAAACTCACAATTACCAGAATCTGCTTCGGACAGCTCCTTTGGCTATCCGCCTCCACCCCCGCCCCCACTGTCATCTTCTTCGGGGATTTCACCATCAGCCGTATAAACGGTCAGTTCCCAAGGATTCTCTTCGAAGTGGCAGCGATCACAAGCGACTTCATAGACAACGCTGTGCGAGATAACCGCATCCGTAGAGGGACCTCCGCGGCCCATGGTGGTTTCTTGAGGAACCCAAATACCGCCCATTTCCTCGTTAGGATGTGGGCCAACATCATATCCAGCTGCATCGTGGCAGGCCATGCAGGTAAGAATTTGCATCGCAGCATATTTACCTTTGGCGTGATCGGCAACTTCGATGGTGTGGCAATCTTCGCACGTCTTGATCTCACCACTATGCGGATCGTGGCAATCTGAGCAGTATGTCGGAGGGGTAACATCACCGAGGAACCCACCGTAGTTAAGGTGGGCGCTGCCCCCCAGGGTGATCTTGTGATCTACACCTGAACCAAAGGCATTACCAGTGGTTGTTACGTGGCACTTCTCACAAAGCTCAGTCGTCGTTTTGACTTCTTGGTATTCCATCGTTACAGGATTTAGCCAGGCATTACCCTCAAGGACAACGCCTTCCTCTGAACGGTGGCAAGTGTCGCATTGGATTCCCACTCATTCTTCCTCTGGGACAAAGGGATTTCCTTCAGCAATTCTCATCTCATCATCCGTTGGGAATTTACATGTCATGCAAGAAGGTGGTGGTCCCACAAAGGCGGCCGGATCCCAGTTTTGTGGGGAGTGACAACGGGCACACCAGGTGTTCGGTCCCTTGCCTTCGCCCCAGGTATCTCCGTGAGGGCCTTCCTCCAAGGCTGCATAATACGCAGAATACGTAGAATGGTCTGGGGGTGTTGGCGGCTCTTCACCAAATATGCCTATGGGTTGTGGTGCTGCCGGCTGAAAGGCACTAAGTGCCATCGTCAGCATTACCAGCACCCCAATTAATACAAATTTTCGCATCTCATACACTCCTTTCAATGAGCAATAGCCTATATCGCGGGGTCACATAATTGGAGCCCCCCGCTCTTATCTATTGTTCACTATATCACAAATAGTACTGGGGGTAATTGATACTCGTCAAATTGTAAAAATATTCACGCAAAAGTATATTTGATTGCTATCGATATACTAATCGCACAACATCTCTCTCCTAACCAACATGATATAATGCTGCCGGAAGCACCTGAAATTTCAAACCAAGTGTACAAGATGGAAAATTATGCCAATTTGCTCGGGAGGGTCTGGCATTTTCGACATTTAAGACCAAACGATCTACTGACTATTGTTAGATCAGGTCAGTTGAGACGTTTTCATAAAGATGAAATTATCTTTCAAGAGTTAGAGGCCAGTGCTGGGATGTTCGTGCTTTTCTCAGGGATGGTGCATTTATGCAAGCACAGCCTTGATGGACAGGTACACCTTATCTCGGTTATTGAACCGGTGATTATGTTCAACGAAGTAGCGGTTATAGATGGTGGGGGGAATCCATTTACAGCAATCGCAGTCAAAGATTGCCTCACCTGGAATATAAAATTTGATTCTTTCGAAGCATTAGTCAAACGATACCCAGACCCAATGATTGGCCTGGCGATGTTACGCGTGCTAGCAATGCGCACACGAATGCTGATCGAACGGTGTGAAGATCTTTCATTCAGACCGGTTCTTGCTCGTACAGCGAAACTCATTCTCGAGTTGAGTGATTTTGGTGCTATACCGATTGATCGAATAAAATACCCCATTAAGGATTTAGCGGCCAACATCGCTACTGTCCCTGAATCGATCAGTCGCTCACTCTCCCAACTGACCGAACAAGAATTAATATCATGCACACGTGATCAAATTATTATTCTCAAGGTTGAAGAACTGTACGAAACAGCTCAAGTGAAACCCGAAGCCATTGGTGATGCCATTTAGTCGGGTGATTTACTTTTGCAGGTGGGGAAATTCAAGGCGATAGAAGCGAACATTCTAGAAGAATAGCTAAAGCTAACTTCATGGCTCTCGGGAAACGCCGTCGGACTATCCAGATTTAGGGGGATCACCCCGGCAATTCCTGGAGATCCAAACTCATTTCTAGAATGTGACATACATCACAGACAAGCCTAGCTGTTCATGAAATAATAGTAGAACAACATAGTAAGAATGTAAGTACTTTTGATAAATTGCCTTTTGTCAAAGACCTACATAATTTAATATGTTATCTTTTGCACAATCAAGCGTTCAGCAATGGTAGCAAGCGAATAATTGGTGCTTGCCGATGCTGAGCAACCACCAATCTGATTCAGATGCATGATAAAATGGCTGCCCAATTGTTAATACTCCATCATTTTCATCGAGGGCCATTTTTGAATACTGATAAGTTAATCGGCAGATTGCGACGTGTCAGGCACTTTCAGCATTTGCCTTTTTCGGCAATCCGCGAAATTGTACTTTCTGGTAACACTCGCAGATACAAAGTAGGCGAAGCCATCTACAGAGAAGGGGATGACTGCTCTGGGTTATTTGTCCTAATCAGGGGAGAAGTGCATCTTTATAAATCGGGCCTACAAGGACAGGAAGCGATCATCTCTGAGATCCACCCAGTGATCATGTTCAACGAAGTCGCTTCGCTGGACGGTGGCCCAAATCCTACGACGGCCATTGCAGCCAAGGACTGCTTCACTTGGCATATCGACCAAAATGCTTTTGGTGAGCTGGTCATAAAATACCCACTGGTTGGCACCAGCTTGCTGCGAGTTTTGGCTCGGCGTAACAGATTACTGCTCTCTAGTTTTGAAGATCTGTTTAGCCGCTCTGTGATGGCGCGTACTGCCCGAATTCTTCTGCAACTCAGCAGAAACGGGACTCAGCCCATTGACCGCCTCACCCACACCAACCTAGAACTTGCTGCCAGGGCTGCTACTGTCCCCGAAGCCATCAGTCGCACGATCCAAAAATTTGCCGCCGATAATCTGATAGAACGCAACCGCACAGAAATCCAAATCACTGATCCCGACTTGCTAAGCACATTGGCGATGATTGACACAGAGTCGGTGAATTTGTAGGCGATTGGCTCTCAAATTGACGATTGTCATTTACTGGACCACCGTTCTGTGCCACAATTCACAATATAGGCTACTGAAGGAGTATTTATGCAAGCATTGAAAGAACGTTGGAATTACCTCTTTACCTCGACGAAAGGTTTAGCCCTAGTGGCCATCGCCATGATCTCGCTGGTTACGGCCATCTGGGGCATGCTTTCCGGCCCTATGGTCGAATGGGGTGTCAGAGATGTTGTGGTGCGCACGCTAGGCATGAAAATGATCCAGGCAGAGCGCGAAGGCCGCATCATCATGCTATATCACACGATCGCCATGACGGTTGTCGCCATTGAAGTGTATTTCATCAACGCCATATTGCCGATGAAAAAACACCAGCAAACCACGATCAACGCAACAGTTACTGTAGGATATCTCACAGCGATGATCTTCGGTTTGATGTTTGGCTATTTTGGGCACAATTTTGTCTTCCATGGCTTGTTCCTGGTGGGTCAGTCGCTGGTATTTTTTGGCGGTATCCTATTTGCAGCAGCTCTGTGGCCATGGAAAAAAGAGTACCGGTTACCGCCTGATTCTCCCAAAGCAAAGACCAAAAAGGGTGTTGATCTAGAAAGAGTAGCCTTTTTCGTCATGGCCGTGTCCACATTGGTCTCGGCCTCATTTGGAGCAGTAACCGGCTCCTACTGGGGCAATGGCCATGAAACCTTCCTGGCCGAAGATCTGATCCGCATGCCGCATAAAACAGCGCTGCAAAAGGCCATCATCGGTCACCTGCACATCATGCTGACCCTGATCGCAGTAGCGTTGACCTTGATCGTGGGCAACTGGATGAAGTTCAAAGGCATTTACCACAAGATTGCCATGCCCATGATGATCATCGGCACGATCATTATCACGGCTGGAGCCCTATCTGTGGTATGGCTGCCCTGGGCGCATACCACCATCTACGTCGGATCGGTGTTGGTGATGCTGGCAGCGCTGATGTATGTGATCTATTCCTGGGACATGCTCATCAAAGAAGGGACTGCCGATATTGAGAAACCCAACTTCTTCCAGAAGATGGGTGCATTGCTGCGTGATCCACTCAAATTTGGCCCTGGCTGGCAGATGGTCTTCATGAACTTTACCGTGAGCGGGGTCGGCATATTCATGGCCGTCAAGCTCGATGAGATTTTCCGAGTTTGGCCTCACCGAGATGAGCGCATCACCCTCACCGGTCACTGGCACATCCTTTCTGGCATCATCGCCACGATCATTCTGTTCTACTACATGGATATCGCTGGGGTGAAAGGCAAAGCCCGTAAATGGCTTGGCTGGATTATCATTCTGATGTCGGACCTGGCCTTCGGTGCAGTGACTGTCTTCTCCATGAAGCGTCTCTTCGTCACCGAGATCGACCAGCAAAACGTAGTCAATTGGACTATGTTGCTAACGGATATCGGACTGGCTGCTGTGCTGGTTGCTCTGGCAGTAATCATGCTGTGGCGCTTGTACGACCTGTTCCTGTCCAAAGGCCGCTGGGCAAGCGAACTCAGTGCCGAAAGCAAGCTCAAGAAAGAAGCCGAAATCGCCGAGAGCAAACAAAAGCTCAAGGAGCTGGAAGCAGCCTTGGAGGAGGTGTCGAAATGAAACGCGCTCTCGTTGCACTCTTGACACTCATCCTTTTGCTAACCGGTTGCGCTCCGGCACCCAGTGTCGGCGCGATCACTCCACCGTTTATCGATACCGGTATTGATCCTGATTCTTGGGTAACCATTCCGGCGGGTGAATTCCCTTATGGCCAGCACGAACATATGACTCCCGTGGATGAATATCAGATCATGGTTACCAATGTAACCAATGAACAATATGCCAACTTCATCAACGAAGCCCTGGCCAGCGGCGATATACGCCTCGGTGAAGTCGAAGTTGAAGCTGGTGAAAGCATGTGGATGGCCGAAGGTGTGGCTGGATACTATCCTGGTGATGAGTTCCACGGCTACAAACACGAGGAAGAAATCAAGGCCGGCGATAAGCTTTTCATGCCCCTGGATGAAGACGGTTTGCGCCTGACATCTGAAGGCGAAACCTTCGCATCGATTCCGGCCTATGCTAACCACCCTGTAACGATGGTATCCTGGTTTGGTGCGAATGCCTATTGCGAATATTATGGCTGGCGCTTACCCTCGGAAATCGAGTGGGAAAAAGCCGCTCGCGGCACCGACATCGGCGAAGATGGCTATGCCTTACCCTTCCCCTGGGGCACAGAGATCGAAGCCAATAATGCCAACTTCTATTCATCCTTCGATCTGTTCGAGAAAATGTTTGGCAAACTGGGCAACACAACCCCGGTCGGCTTCTACAACGGCCGAACCTACGACGGATACGAAACTCATAATTCAGCCAGCCCCTATGGTCTGTATGATATGGCCGGCAATGTCTGGCAGTGGACTGGCAATGTGTACGAAGATCAACACTATCGTTACTTGCGCGGCGGCAGTTTCTACAGCTATGAAGTTGACTTGCGCGTCTGGAAGAATAACAGCGCCAGCCCCACATACTACAGCGCGGCGGCTGGATTCCGCTGCGCGCAGGATTAGATAAACGAGGTACAGGGTATTTGGTATTAGGTATAATGGAGCAATATCCTGACTGCCTGATACCCAATACCTGATACCTGAATTCAAACCAACTATGCCACCTTCGCACTCCGCACTCCGCACACTGAAAGACAAATACTGGCCCCTCATTAAAAGCCTGCAAACATTCTTGCTGTTACTCACGGGTCTGGCGGGGTATATGAGCGCCCGCTGCCCCGTTTTCAACCTGGGTACTGTGTTGGGCGTGGCCGGAAGCCTGTTTCTGACCATCAGCGGCTCGACCGTACTCAATATGTGGTATGACCGCGATATCGATGCCCGCATGAACCGTACTTGCTGGCGCCCCTTACCGGCTGGGATCATTACGCCTCAAGAAGCACTGCGGTTCGGCTTACTAATTTCCCTGCTGGGCATCGCCTGGGCGCTGGCATTGGACGTGCTCTATGGCACCATCGTTTTCGCTGGGCTGTTCTTCGATGTGGTCATCTACACTATCTGGCTCAAACGGCGCACCTGCTGGAGTATCGTTTGGGGCGGAATTTCTGGCGGCATGCCCGTGCTAGCGGGACGTGCGCTCGGCTTGGGATATGTCGATTGGATCGGTCTGGCACTGACCTTTGCGATCCTGTTCTGGATCCCCACGCACATCCTGACCTTCTCCATGCGCTATTTCAAAGATTACCAATCTGCAGATGTACCCACCTTTCCATCAACCTATGGCTTCCAATTCACGCGCGTGACCATCGCTATCTCCAGCGTAATCGCGGCAGTTGCTATGGTAGCTGCAGCCATTGGCATTGGCATGGATTGGGGATACCTGCGGCTGATCGGCGTGCTCTCCGTGGGTTTGCTTGGCTTAGCTATCGCGATGTCGGTGCGCCCCTCGGAGCGAGTCAATTTTGGCCTCTTCAAATATGCTTCGCTCTTCATGCTTGGGGCGATGGTCATGATCGTTTTGGATGTAATCTAACCCGCAAACATTCGACATTACCACAAACAATCGCGATTCATGAAACCACTAGACCGCATCCTGCTACTCATCACGGCTTTGTTGGCTTCTTACCAGGTCGTTGAAGGGATCGCTGGTTTAAGTTCCATGGCGATTGCTTGCTATACCATTGGGTTTGGCGTCATCGTAATCGCCAGCTTGATGATGATCATCTTGGGTTTCGAGGTTCTCGATTCTCCATTTGTAGTTATCGCTTCCACGCTGATCCCACTAAGCCTGGCATTGGGGTTGGTGGCTCAATTTTTACGCCCAATCCTGATCCCCTATGGAATCTTCACTGTGGCAGGCTTCCTCGCCATTGCTGTAACTCGATTTACAAGGCCCAGAATGTTAGCGGTGCTGACATTGGCTGTTGTGCACGGCGTGGCAGGCCTGACGATTTTCTTTTTACCCATCGTCTTATCAATCCAGAGTGAAGCGCCCGGTGGATTCGCCTGGGTTGGCATCGGTGGCATGTTGATTGGTTTAGGCGGATTATTGCTCTCGTTTCTCAAGGCTGGAAAACTACTGCTCTCGAGAGCGCGTATTCTGGCCGTATTTCCCGGTCTCTTGTTGCTGACGACGGCAGCATTTGTAGCCGGGTTTGCATTTGTATAATTAAGGAAGTCTTTAGGGATTCCAAACCCTAAAGGTTTGAGATCATCATTTTTAGGAGGCTCTAAAATGGGTAAGTTCTTACGTTTCATTGGCATTCTGTTTCTAAGTATTTCCGCCCTCTTCAATATTGCAGGGGGTGCGGGGACAACGTGTGTAGCGTTGAATCCCAAAGGCTATGGTCCCAAATTTGCAGCGATTGCGGATTTTCAGTGGCTGTATATCCTTTACGTCCTAGTAACCGTTGCTTTTGGCGTGATGATGGTACGCGCCGTGATCCTGCTCATCAAAGGCCGCGACAACGCCTACCGCTACAGCTTGATCAGCCTGATTGGGGCAACTGTAGTGGGTGTGATCCATATCATCACCTCGCGCGCCCTGCGGGGCAGTTCCATGCCAGTTGACGGTGTTGTATATGCCACCGTGCTGACTCTGATCATCTTCCTGATCTTCAAGATCCCCGGCGTGTGGGAAAAGGTCGATTTCGCCAAGGCCAAAAAGGAAGATTCCGAAACTGCAGGTGGCGCCGCAGCGATCGTCGCAGGTGTACTTAGCCTGACCATCCAATACATGATGGCTTCGACACACACCATCAACGGCGTCAACTATGGCGATGCCTTCAACCTAACTATGACCGTGGTGGGTTGGAGTTTGATCATCACGGGCATTGGCGTAATCGGTAATGCTATCGCACCCCCATTAAAATCACATTTAAAAGACAGTCCAACTGCATAATCTCGATTGCATTAGAACTGCATATTGACCCCGGCTGCCAAATACGCCGGGGTTTTTGATTCTATTAGGAATTTCACACTTGAGGCGTGGTGTGCCGGAGATAGGGGGTGCGGCTTCGCCCCTACCCCCTATTTCCGGCAATTTCTTCGCAGAACTGCGCAACTTCTATCTATATTGGGACAAAATGTCCCAAATAGAACGGGACGCCAGCCTCATGACAGGGCGTTTTCTAATCGGTAAGATGGTGGATATCTTATTTATCGGAGGAATATCATGCGAAACGCTCTAAAATGGATTGGTATTGTGTTAGGCGGACTAGTCATTCTGCTTGTCTTGTTTGTGGGGGTGATGTTCGCCATCGGCTCATCTCGTCTAAATAAAACATACGACGTTCAGCCGGCAACTGTCAACATCCCTACTGATACGGTCGCCCTAGAAAGAGGTGCCTATCTTTATTTGGTTTCATGTGCAGGCTGCCATGGAGAAGACGGGTCCGGCAAAGTCGTCTTTGAAGACCCAGGGTTGGGTTATATCCCAGGTTCCAACTTGACCGCTGGTCAGGGCGGCATTGGT
>CAYTKR010000171.1:0-10592 GCA_964438295.1 uncultured Anaerolineales bacterium | reverse complement strand
CCATGGTGCCTACGTTCAAGTGCGGTTTGTCTCTTACAAATGTTTCCTTTGCCATCTGTACTCTCCTACAACTGTAGTTATGTCTCGAACAATAAATTCAAAAAAAAATCCTATAGTTCGCCTCGAATAATCCTATTGGCCAAATTGTCAGCAACTTTAGCATAGTGATCGAATTCCATCGTGAAAACACCCCGCCCTTTGGTGGCCGATCGCAAACGAGTAGCATAGCCAAACATCTCAGCTAGTGGCACCATCGCTCGGACAGCTTGTGTATTTCCCGGCCGCACTTCCATGCCCAGCACTTCACCGCGCCGAGAATTCATTTGTCCGATTACATCACCCAGATAATCATCTGGGGCGACAACTTCCACTTTCATAATTGGCTCTTGCAAAACGGGTTTTGCCCGCTGCACACCGTCCCGGAATGCCATAGATCCGGCTAATTTGAAGGAAATTTCGTTTGAATCAACTTCGTGAAAAGAACCATCATACAAACGAATATTTACATCGGTAACAGGGTATCCTGCAAGAACACCGGACTCTGCTGTTTCACGAACCCCTTTTTCAACCGCAGGGATGAATTCCTTAGGAATAGAACCACCTTTGATCTCATCTTCGAAGGTTACACCGGTCCCAGGGTCATTGGGTTCGACAGCTACTACCACGTGAGCAAATTGTCCCCGGCCACCAGTCTGTTTTGAATGACGGTACTCGACCTTTTCTACTGTCTGCGTAATAGACTCTCGGTAGGCAACACGAGGATTACCCACTCTAGCTTGGACATTGAACTCACGTAACAAGCGATCTACCAATACTTCAAGGTGTAATTCGCCCATCCCAGAGATTAGAGTCTGTCCGGTCTCAGAATCAACTCGAACCTGGAAAGTCGGATCTTCCTCTGAAAGTTTGTGCAAAGCCTCGGACATTTTGTCCTGATCAGCAAGCGTTTTGGGCTCAATTGCTACTGAAATCACCGGCTCAGGGAAAGTTATATTTTCTAAAATAATTTGACTGGCTGCATCACACAATGTATCGCCTGTGAAGGAAAACTTCGGTCCCAACACGGCAACGATATCGCCAGCCGATGCACCATCAATATCTTCGCGGCGATCCGCATACATTCGGATCAGCCTGCCAACGCGTTCTTTCTTTTGCTTGACCGAGTTATAGGTTGATGCGCCTTTCTTCATGCGGCCAGAGTAAATACGTAAATATGCCAATCGTCCCACGTAGGGATCGGTGACAATTTTGAAGACCAGAGCACTCATGGGGGCAGTATCTTCTGCTGGGCGCTCGAGTTCTTCATCACTACCTGGACGGTAGCCCCGGACCGCAGGGATATCCAATGGCGAGGGCAAATAATCAACTACCGCGTCCAATACTGGTTGAACACCCTTATTCCGTAAAGATGTTCCACAATACACGGGGGTAAGCTGACCGGAGATAACAGCTTGCCTCAATGCGGCTTTGAGTTCTTTAACGGTGATGGTCTCTCCCTCTAGATATTTAAGCGTGAGATCATCGTTGGTCTCGGCAATCTTTTCGACCACACGATCTCGCATTGCTTCTACTTGAGATTGGAGATCTACAGGGACCTCACCCACTACCGGCTCTTTACCCTGATCATCCTTCCAAATAATAGAATGTTCTTCGAGTAAATCGACTACGCCTTTGAATTCCGCTTCCTCACCAATAGGCAATTGAACAGCAACCGGACTGGCCCCTAATCGTTCTTTGATCATCTGGATGGTGCGATCAAAGGAAGCCCCAACACGATCCATCTTATTCACAAAACAAATGCGCGGCACCCCATAAAGATCAGCCTGTCGCCAAACAGTTTCGCTCTGGGGTTCAACACCTTGAACTGCATCGAATACGACCACACCGCCATCCAACACCCTTAAGGAACGTTGAACTTCCGCAGTGAAATCGATGTGGCCTGGAGTATCAATAATATTAATCAGATGATCATTCCACTCGGCCGACACCGCTGCGGAGACAATGGTAATACCACGCTCACGTTCCTGGTCCATCCAATCGGTGACGGTGGTGCCGTCATCGACGGAACCAAGACGGTGCGTTTTACCCGTGTAGTACAGGATTCGCTCGGTCGTGGTAGTTTTACCGGCATCAATATGGGCAATCACGCCAATATTTCGATACCGCTCCAAAGGATACTGTCGGGACATTCGAACTTACTCTATCAGAACCTATACCCGGAAGTGGGAGAAGGCCCGGTTGGCTTTAGCCATACGATGAGACTCTTCACGTTTGCGGACTGCAGAGCCTGTGTTATTGGCTGCATCTAACAATTCATCAGCCAAAAGCTCAGCAGAAGATTTCCCCGAGCGGCCTCGAACAGCTGCCAGAAGCCAGCGGGTAGCTAAAGCAAATTGACGATGCGGAGGAACCTCCATGGGCACCTGATAAGTTGCACCACCAATACGACGCGGCTTCACTTCCATAATGGGTGAGGCATTCTCAATTGCTTTTTCGAACATTTCCAAAGCATCTTGGCCGCTGCGTTCTTGAATAATAGCCATGGCATCATAGACCACTCGAGTAGCCACGCTTTTCTTACCTTTCTTCATAACGCGATTGATAAAGGATTGCACTTTGACACTGTTGTAACGAACATCGGGTGCAATTTCGCGTCTTGGTGCTCTATTTCGTCGCATTCAACTTCTCCGTTTCGTATTCGATCCTCATAAAGAATCGCCGGTATGTTTACCTGATCCGGCGATTCTCTGGTTGAGTACTATCGTTTCTTAGTTCCGTATTTGGAACGGCCCTGCTTTCGATCATCAACACCTGTGGAGTCGAGGGTGCCTCGGACGATATGGTATCGCACACCGGGCAGGTCCTTTACACGACCACCACGAACCAATACTATCGAGTGCTCCTGCAAATTGTGCCCTTCTCCAGGGATGTATGCAGTCACTTCAATCATGTTGGTGAGACGCACACGGGCGATCTTGCGCAGCGCCGAGTTGGGCTTCTTGGGGGTCATCGTACGGACAATCGTGCACACACCACGTTTTTGAGGAGCGCCCTTGGGCTGCCGGATACGGCGCTGTTTGTAAGAATTAAATGTATATTGCAGAGCAGGAGCTTTGCTCTTAGCGGTCTTATCTTTGCGACCTTTTCGAACCAGTTGATTAATCGTGGGCACGTTCGCCTCCAAATAAATCTTCTATGATTACTTTTTTTCAACAACGGAGGCCATCGCTCGTGCATTGATGGCCTCGCGTTAATTCACGTTCAGTCTTGTTAAACGGGCAGGGGGTACTTGCCTACCCTTCTCTTTTAGGACAACGACCCGTGATTGTACCACGCAGAGAAAACAGCGTCAATAGTCTCGCCCTAATCCAAGCAAGCCGGTGCTCATCTTCGGACGGCGCTTGCGGGTGTCTTCTTTTCCAAAACGAATCACTTTACCAGATTCGGTAACTGCTTCCACTTGTAAGCCAAGGCTTTGAAGCTCCTTAACCAATACTTGGAAGGATGCGGGAATGCTGGGGTCATCCATAGCCTCACCCTTAACAATCGCTTCGTAAGCTTTTACTCGCCCAACAACATCATCTGATTTGATGGTGAGCATTTCCTGCAAGGTGTATGCTGCCCCATATGCTTCTAGGGCCCACACTTCCATCTCGCCAAAGCGCTGACCACCGAATTGAGCCTTACCACCCAACGGCTGTTGGGATACCAGGCTATAGGGACCGGTCGAGCGTGCATGAACCTTATCCTCAACCAGGTGATGCAATTTGAGTATGGACATTACACCTACTGTGACAGGCCGATCAAAGGGATCACCCGTCTTCCCATCGCGCAATATTTGCTTACCCAATATCGGCGAGGGGATATTCTTCTTAAACACGATTTCATCGGCTTTCGCGCGCAATTTATCGTCTGCGATCTTATCTATTTTGATGTCTTGATCTTTTAACCATAAGCGCAAACATGCGTAGACAGCTCGCTCATCTTGAGCATCTCGAAAATCAGCATGGATCTCCATATCATCGAAGGCCAGGATCTCATCAGGGTCGAACCCATTCTCACGCAGCCATTCTTGTAATACAGCACGACGGGCATAGCCTACGTCAGAGATCAGTTTATACACATCGTAACCGAGTTCACCCAGCCAGGATTCCATGTAAATTCGCCGCACGTAGTTTTCGTCTTCGATCCCATACGGATCGTATTCGCCCTCATTCAACCAAGCCCAGGCGCGGTCAGCAACTTCCTTCCACGCTCGGTCGATCATCCAAACACGGGCCAATTCGGCTTCGATCTCGGTTTCGCGGGCGCCATCGAACACAGGCGTAATGGCGCGGAAACCTAAGCCGCGTGCTGCCCAGCCCAAATGGACCTCCAAAACCTGCCCCAGGTTCATACGCCCTGGAACACCTGTGGGGTTGAGAATAATATCGACAGGCGAGCCATCCTCGAGAAAAGGCATATTTTCTTCGGGGACAATTACGGAGACAACACCCTTATTGCCATGGCGGCCGGCCAGTTTATCTCCAGAGGAAAGTTTGCGGCGTTGCGCCACAGACACACGTACCATGGTCTCGACACCTGAAGATAGCTCAACACCGTCATCCCGAGAGAATACTTTTACATCAACGATCTTTCCGCGTGAGCCGTGCGGCATTCGAAGTGAGGTATCTTTCACGTCACGAGATTTTTCGCCAAAAATCGCCCGCAATAACCGCTCTTCTGGGGTAAGCTCTTTTTCGCCTTTGGGTGAAATCTTCCCAACCAGAATATCGTTGGGGCCAACCTCTGCACCGATGCGCACAATTCCATCTTCATCGAGGTCTTTGATCGCTGTTTCGCCTACATTGGGAATATCACGAGTGATCTCTTCAGGACCCAAGCGAGTATCGCGTGCCTCGACCTCGTATTTCTCGACATGAACGGAGGTAAACATATCATCCTGAACCAAGCGCTCAGAAATGACAATTGCATCCTCATAGTTGGCACCTTCCCAGGAGAGGAATGCCACCAGGGCATTCTGACCTAAGGCCAGGTTGCCGTCCACAGTTGAGGAAGAGTCAGCGATCACATCGCCCCTCTTCACAATCTGACCTTTAGATACCGATGGACGCTGGTCGACGCACGTACTCTGGTTCGAGCGCTGGTATTTGCGCAGCGGATAGACCCTCTCGCCCTCTTTATGACGCACGACGATGCGCCCACCTGTCACCGACACAACTTCCCCATCATCCTGAGCAATGACAACCTGACCGGAGTCCACAGCCGCAGAATACTCCATCCCAGTTGAGACAAGAGGAACCTGGGGGCGCAAAAGCGGCACCGCCTGTGCCTGCATATTGGAACCCATTAATGCACGGTTGGCATCATCATGTTCAAGGAACGGGATCAAGGCAGCACTGATACCCACAATTTGCTGTGGGGCTACATCCATATAATCAAGATTCTCTGCTGGAGAGAAAATGAAAGTAGTACGGTGTCGAGCTGATGCGCGCCCACGAATAAACTCGCCATATTCATTGAGCGGAGAGTTAGCCTGAGCGATGACAAATTTATCTTCTGTATCCGCAGATAGGTAAATATAATCATCGGTAACAAAAGGCACTACCGAGATCTCACTCAGATCCAGCTTGGCAATCTGTTTGGCCAATTTCTCATCTACCCGGGTATCCTTTTCGGCAATCACCTTACCAGATTTTGGATGAACAACATCTTCACGCAATTTTCTTTCTACCATCAGGGGACTGTCCGGGGGCAGGGCTTTAAGGACGCGACGGTAAGGGGTTTCAATGAACCCGTATTCATTGACTTTGGCAAAAGAAGCAAAACGCCCAATCAAACCGATATTCGGTCCTTCCGGGGTCTCAATGGGGCAAATGCGCCCATAGTGTGACTGATGAACGTCACGCACATCAAAGCCAGCACGCTCTCGCCGCAGACCGCCCGGACCCAGGGCAGATAACGTTCTTTTGTGACGCAGTTCAGCCAGGGGGTTGGTCTGGTCCATAAATTGTGATAACTGGCTAGAGCCAAAGAATTCACGCAGAGCCGCCACCACTGGGCGGACGTTGACTAGACTGACTGGAGAGAGGTTATCCTTATCACGGATCGACATGCGCTCTTTGACCACGCGCTCCATTCGGCGCAGTCCAATACGCAATTTGTTTTGGATCAATTCACCCACAGTCTTGGTTCGGCGGTTGCCCAAGTGATCGATATCATCAGGATCTTCGATCCCATTATTGATCGCGATCATGTGACGTATTAGACGAATAATGTCCCACTTAGTGATGGTGCGATGCTCGATAGGCACCAAATCGTGCAACTCGAGTTTCTGATTGAGCTTGTAACGGCCGACGCGTTTGAGGTCATAGCGCCGCTGCTGGAAGAGTTGCTCCTCCAGGAATTCACGCGCATTCTCTAAAGTAGCCGGATCGCCTGGGCGCATTCGACGGAAAAATTCCAACAAAGCAGCTTCCGAAACTGTTATGCCATCACTTAGATCCCAATCTGGTTCCTGGGCCAAGGTCGCGGGGATATACATGCGGTCGGGGTTGTTATCGATATCTTCGAAGAGCCGCAATATTTCCTCGTCTGTTCCTTCGGCAAGGGCATTATTGGCCAATCCATCATCTACAGCAGCCAGCGCGCGCAAGAAAATCGTGATCGGAATTGTGCGCCGACGATTAAATTTAAGCGTCAAGTAGTCACTCTTACGAGTGCCAAACTCCATCCAGGCGCCACGGTCGGGGATCATCTTAGAGTTCGCCAGCCGGCGGCCTGTGGAGCGGTCCACCTCGGCTTCGAAATATACACCAGGCGAACGGATCAACTGAGTGACCACGACACGCTCGGTACCGTTAATAATGAAGGTCCCCTTTTCGGTCATCTCAGGGAAGTCACCCAAGAAAATGTCTTGCTTTATGGGTTCTGGGATAGCAGGCCCCGCTAATAGAACCGAAACATACAAAGGACAGGCGTATGTCAAGTCCCGCTCGACGCACTCATCTACATTATATTTAGGTTCTTCGAACCAATAGGATAATTTCCACTCTTCGGCCTCGGGAGTCTGGCTTGGGAAATACAAGCGCATGTCCCCACTATAAGACTCGATCGGGGAAATCTCGTGGAAGAGATCAGCCAGTCTATCATGCTTAAGACGTTCGAAAGACTCTAACTGGACCTCGATCAAATCTGGCAGATTAAAGCGAACATCAATACGAGCGTAAGATTTGGGGGGTGGAAGCTGTGCCATATACCAACTACTCCTGGATCAACCTTTGGCTACCGTAATTAAAAACTAGCTCGGACTACGCGGAAGAAAGCCCTGGCTGGGTCTATTAAGCCAGGGCAGCGTAGTCCCCATGTCAATTTTTGTGTGGCCAAGGAATACTTCATAATTTCTAGGCCTGGACAAGGGCCACAATTATACTGATATCTTCTCCAGTGGTCAAGCCATAATCAAGGCTTTTTTGGTCCAATTTTGCATTTAGGTGGTATTTCATACCCTGGGGGTATAATATCCCCCATGATGACAAATCCCGAACAGATATTCCGCTCCGGTTTTGTGGCTGTTATGGGCCGCCCTAACGTGGGCAAGTCCACATTGATCAACAGCCTGATCGGCCAGAAAATCGCCGCTGTCTCACCCAAGCCACAGACTACCCGCCAGCAGCAACTTGGTATCCTCACACTTGATGAGGCGCAGATTGTATTCATCGACACCCCTGGACTACATAATCCTCGTCACAAACTAGGGCATTATATGAACGATGAGGCCGCCGACGCGCTGGGCGAAACCGATCTGATCCTATTTTTGATAGACCTGACCGAAGTGACCCCTCATGTTGAGGACCAGATCCTGGTCAATTTACTGGCTGATCTCGACCAGCGCCCTCCGGTGATACTGGCCTTGAACAAGATTGACCGTGTGGAAGCAGGGGAGGTGGACCGTAGAGCCGCGCTTTATGGTGAGCTGCTCCCCGAGGCGATCTCCATAACGATCTCTGCTATTCGTGCCGATCAACTAGACCACCTCACCCAAACCTTGATTACGAATCTACCTGAGGGGCCACCCTACTACCCGGTTGACCAGATCACCAATTTATATGAACGAGAGATCGCGGCAGACCTAATCCGCGCAGCTTGCCTGATCCACTTGCGTGACGAAATTCCCCATGCCATTGCCGTGCGCATGGATGAATACACTGAACGCGGCGACCATGGGGCTTATATCCGCACTACGCTCTTTGTTGAGCGCGATTCGCAAAAAGGCATTGTTGTTGGCCAGGGGGGTAAAATGATCAAACGCATTGGCGCCCACGCCCGCTCCCAGATCGAAGCCATGAGCGAACGCAAAGTATTTTTGGAGTTGAAAGTCAAGGTACGCAAGAATTGGCGCAACAACGAACAAGCCCTGAAACAATTTGGTTTTAAACGTTGGGAGTGAAGCTAGTGGAAAGTGGGCAGTGAACTGGTGTCTTCGCTCGGTGTTGACACTTGTCAGTAACACTTAGAATACTTCCTGAAGAGTAAAATATGAAATATGAATTTGTTCAAATTGCCCTGGGCATTGCCGTACTCAACTGGGTCGCGGTCGCTAAGAAGTGGAAATGGCTGGAATATTTCGCCAAACCCGCTACCATACTGGCGTTGATGGTATTCGTGTGGGGTTTCCGGCCAGGGTTGACCTTCTTCGATGACCCAAACTGGCTGTTATTTGCATTATTTTTCTCTTTGGCTGGGGATATATTTCTGATGCTGCCTGGCAATTTGGTTATCCCAGGGCTGGTTTCTTTCTTGCTAGCCCACGTGGCATATATTATGGCGCTTTGGATTTCGCTGCCTCCTTTCGGCCTGGCCAGCCTACTGGTGATCTTGATGGTCGCGCTGACCAGTCTGCAGATCTATCGCCGCATTGCAGATGGACTGGATCGCACTGGAGAAAAGGGCTTGAAGATCCCTGTGCTGCTCTACACAATCGTGATCTCTATGATGCTGATCTTCGCACTGCTGACATTGGTCAGCAGCGGCTGGGAAAATTACCGCGCCCTCCTCTTAAGCGCTGGCGCGCTGCTCTTCATGATCTCTGATATCTGGCTGGCCTGGGATCGTTTCGTTGAACCCTTGAAGTACCGCGATCTAAGGGTAATGATTAGCTACCACCTGGCGCAAATTTGTTTGTGTTTGGGGTTTTTGGTTTTCGTTTAAATTCAGGTGACTGTCACGAGATGCAAGATGACAGTCACCAAAACTCTCTCTGAAGAGAGGATTCCTTGATTTAGTTCCCCGGATGCTTGAAGAATCCGGGGAACTTGTGGTTATTCGTCAGTTGACTCCTCTTCGGAGGCGAGACCATTCTCGGGTAGCGTATCCTCAGAAACTTCCTCAGGAAGGGCGTCAGCGTCTACTTCCGCGACAGGTTCAGGCAGCTCATCATCGACAACTTCAACGACCTTGGGGGCCTCGACCACGCTCGAAGGGGCATGATATTCCCGCGTTCCAAAATAGGTCATAAAGACTGCTCCTAATCCCCACAATCCTACCAGGGTGCGAGGCAACCAACCCACACAGGGGACGAGTTGGTCGAAGCCAGCCAACACAAAATATAGGATCAATGTGCCGATACCAGCCGCAATCGCGGGGGCCCATTCCTGATTCAACATCTTGGCAATGCGGCGGCCCACCTCTAATCCCAGGGCAACCCAGCCTAGCAGCCAGGCGATCCCCAAAAGGACAATCGCCACAAAAGCCACAGGGATCAAGATCAGTGTAATGATGAGGGCAATCAACGCCAGAGGCGCTAATAAAGCCGTGAGCAGACCAGCCCCACCTGTGATCAGCGGTTGATCTAACGCAGCACGCGCCACTCGATCCGTCTGAGCATAGAAGAAGATCACCAGCAGGATTGCCAGCGCCGCCCAAATGAACATGCGGAAGGTGAACCAGACTACCTCTAGAGCAGGGTTCGCACTGACGTTGAACGTCGGCGGCTGAACGTTATCAAACTGCATCTCGGAGGGGAAATTGAACTGGAATGGAAAGCTCAATCCCTGAATCACATCTCCACTGATCTCGGAGCCTGCTTCACGTTGCAGAGCGGCCCCAATCGTGACTAGATCACCCTGAACGATAGCAGCCTCGCCGAGTTGGAGAACACCACCAATGCCCACCATACTGCCGTTGACAGTGCCATCACAATCCACAGTACCACCCATCAGCACAACATCGCCATTGACCGTGCTGTCGGTTTCCAAGGTTACTGCTCCTCCAAAGACAACCAGATTCCCATTTAGTGTCTCTCCCTCAGTGAGGGTATATGTGCCACCAAAGACCACTTTGTCATCTAGTAAATCTCTGGCGTAGGCCGTACCCGGCCAAAGCAAAGCCATGACCACAAACAAATATGCGAAAAACTTTAGATACTTCATGATTTATGCCCTCCCAGGCATCCTCGCCAACCGGGCCATGGATAAAACCCAGATGATGCTGCCCATGCAGACCAAACCAGCCAGAATCGCCCACCCTGTCGGTGGCAATAAAGCTGGTATTGTGCGGATCATGATGGCAAGGAGATTTTGGAATATATTGAT
>CAYTKR010000170.1:0-10621 GCA_964438295.1 uncultured Anaerolineales bacterium | reverse complement strand
TGGGATATGAACTATCTTCTCAAGGTGATTTCTGTCTAAATGCGATTGCCCTGTAAATTGACCAAGTGCCAGTTGACCCGGCGAGGCGTCCATGTTAGACTGAGGGATTGCTATGCGTGGCCATATTTTGAGCAAAATCTCGCTTGCCTTGATTATTTTCAGCCTGTGGGGAAGCATTTTCTCAGCGTATGCGCAAGAGGAAGATGAACCCCCTCACGAAGGCTTCAGCGCGCCTTTAGAAGGTGAGGCAATTCAGGGTTCGATTACAATTCTGGGAACCACGGCTATCGAAGGGTTCAAAGCCTGGGCATTGAGTTTTGGCTACTTGAATGATTCGACAGACACCTGGTTCCTGATAGACGAGGGCACAAATGCGGTCGAAACGGATGTCATCACCCAATGGAACACCACCACGATCACCGATGGCAGGTACAATCTACGGTTGGTAATTGACCTGGACAATGGGCAGGCACGCGAGTTCATCGTGACCAATCTGCGCATCCGCAACTACACACCCATTGAGACCAGCACTCCCACGCTGACACCCACGAAGGATCCCGCCAGCGCATCAGCCACACCTACCCCCACCACGACGCCCATTCCTCCGACCCCGACTCCACTGGGTACAAACCCAGTCGAAATTTCTGATGCTGATTTTAACAACGCGCTAACGCGCGGAGGCATCACGGCACTCGTCCTTTTCCTGATCGTTGGATTATACGTTTCGATACGCAAAACGCTGAGATAGTCATCAAAGGCATTGTGAACAATCAGCTTATTAGAAATCACTTACCCGATGAAACTCTTCCAACGAATTCGAGATAAATCGATTCAGAACGGCACACCGAATACCTACCTGATCGTCGGGCTTGGCAATCCCGGAAAACAATACCGGGAGAACAGGCACAATATCGGCTTTATGCTGGTAGATAAGCTCGCTGAACGCCTTGATGTGAGCTTTTCACGCGTGCAGCACAAAGCCCTGATTACAGATGGACGTTACCAAGGCAGTAAGATCATCCTTGCCAAACCCCAAACATACATGAACCTCTCCGGGCAGTCGGTCGGAGCGCTGGTGCGATTTTATAAGCTGCCCCTCTCAAACCTGCTGGTCGTCTTTGACGATGTCGACCTGCCTTTTGAGACCATCCGGATGAAAACGTCCGGCGGTTCATCAGGGCAAAAAGGCATGAAATCCATCATCCAACAATTAGGAAACGAAGAGTTCCCCCGTCTGCGCCTGGGGATTGGGCGTCCCCCAGGACGGATGAGCACGCCAGATTACGTGCTGCAAAATTTCTCCAAAGCAAATACTGAAGATCTGGCCATTTTCTTGGAACGGGCGGTCGATGCTGCTTTGCTATTCATTAGCGAAGGGATCGAACCCGCGATGACGCGTTACAACCGCGTTAATTTGTGAGCAATGGCCAGTGTTCAGTAGTCAGAGATTGTGTCGATATCTGTCTGTTGATCAACGATTTCTGGTCACCGATGTTTGATTACAGTTTCTAACCACAATGCTGACTAGCGTTCTTAACATCATCAAGGAACTGCCTGCATTTCAAGAACTGCTTGAAGCTGTGCAAGCGCGTACCTCGCTGCCCAATCTGGTGCTGCCTCGTGCTACACGCCTGCCGGTACTCTCCGCTCTGCACCAAACCTTGAATGCACCGATCCTTTTCCTGACGCATCGCAGCGACCATGCTCTGACTCTGGCAGATGAGCTTGCGTTGTGGGCCCCTGAAGCCACACAGCTCTCGTTTCCAGAGCCCAACCCCCTCTTTTACGAAAACGCGCCCTGGGGAACAAACTCCCGCCGTGACCGATTGATCGTGCTCACAGGACTTGCCGCCACTCAGATCCCAGGAAATCCATCACCAACCTCAAAGATCCAATCTCCAATTATCATCGCCTCAGCCCGTGCTGTGATGACGCGCACGTTGCCACGCCGTGAATTCATCAAAGCAACCAGGAAACTGAAAACCGGTGACATTACCAGTATGGACGATCTAACCCGCCATTGGGTCAGCCTGGGTTATGAATCTGTCAACACGGTTACAATGCCAGGACAATTTGCCCGGCGTGGCGGCATCTTGGATCTCTGGCCGCCAGCGGATACCTTCCCTTCGCGTTTGGATTTCTTCGGAGACGAGATTGACACCTTGCGCCATTTCGATCCAGCAACCCAACGAACGACAGGGCAAATTGATTTGCTGCTCATAACACCGGCAAGAGAATATATCAGACCTTTAGGGTCTTCTGAGACCCTAAAGGTCTCGGACGAGGATATTTCTGAATTCCACATTCCCATCCTTTACTCCCACGCAGGCAGGATCTTCGATTATTTGCCACGCGATGCACTCGTGATCGTTGATGACAAGGAAGCCTTTCAGGAGACCGTTCAAACCGTTGAAGAGCAGGCGCTGAATTTGCGAAAAGATTATGTGGATGAAGGCATCTTAAATGAAGATTTTCCCATCCCTTATTTGACCTGCGACCAGATCGAAGACTCACTCCCTCCGGGCAGGGTTCTGTTCCTCGGGCCTTCTACCGCTTCCGAGGGATCGCCACCCCCGCTGGCGAAAAGCTTCACACCCAATCCGCGCTTTGGCGGGCGGTTGAAACCCCTGATGGAACAACTTGCCAAAGTCTCAATTCAAGGGGAAAATGCTCTTGTGATCTCCCGACAAGCCGCCCGGCTCGAAGAACTCTGGGAAGAGAATTATCGCCCTACGTCGGGAATTATGAGCCCGCCTGCGTTCACCAAGGGTTCGCTGACCGAGGGCTGGGTGCTTGCTACCAATGAACAGCGCTCACTTCATCTACTCACCGATGGGGAGATTTTCGGCTGGCAGCCGCCCAAACCACGCCGCCGCCACCGTCCCGTTGCTGAAGCCCCAGAAGCAGAATACGCCGACCTACAGTCTGGGGATTGGGTGGTGCACATCGATCACGGGGTGGGCAAATTCGTTGGGCTGGTGCAGCGCGCCATCGAGGGCGCCGAGCGAGAATATTTGTGCGTAGAGTATGCCGAGCGGGACCGGCTCTTCGTCCCCGTCCAACAAGCCGATCGGCTAACCCGCTACATCGGGCCAGACAGCCGACTGCCCGCACCGACCCGCCTAGGTGGTCCGCAATGGACAGTCATTCGAGGGCGTGTCAAAGAAGCGGTAGAGGAAATGGCCGATGACCTGCTCGACCTGTATGCCAAACGTCAATGGGTCAGCGGATACGCTTTCAACGTTGACACGCCCTGGCAGCGAGAACTCGAAGCTAGCTTTCCTTATATCGAAACTGAAGATCAGTTACGCGTGCTCTCAGAAGTCAAAACAGATATGGAAACCACGCGTCCCATGGATCGCTTGATCTGTGGCGATGTAGGGTTCGGTAAAACAGAAATCGCGTTAAGGGCGGCCTTCAAGGCTGTGATGGATGGCAAACAAGTTGCCATGCTGGTGCCTACGACGGTGCTGGCGCAGCAGCACTTTCACACCTTCCGTGAGCGGCTGGCGGCTTTCCCTGTGGAGGTAGAGATGCTCTCCCGTTTCCGCAGCACCCAAGAGCAAAGCAATATTTTGTTCCGGCTTTCTAAAGGTGCGGTGGATATCCTCATAGGCACACACCGGTTGATCTCTGGCGATGTGCAGTTCAAAGACCTGGGTCTGCTGATCATCGATGAGGAGCAGCGTTTCGGGGTGACTCACAAAGAGACCATCAAGCAAATGCGCACCGAGGTGGATGTGCTCACGCTGACCGCAACGCCGATCCCGCGCACGCTTTATTTGGCCATGACCGGGCTGAGGGATATCTCCACATTGGATACTCCACCCGAGGAGCGCCTGCCGATCATTACCCATGTGGGTCCCTATTCCCCTGAACTGATCCGACGGGCGATCATGCGCGAGCTAGAGCGCGGCGGACAAGTCTTCTTCGTCCACAACCGCGTGCAGACCATTGGAGTGATCAGAAATCAGCTCACAAAGCTGGTACCCGAAGCGCGCATCGCTATCGCGCATGGCCAGATGCCCGAAGCCCAGTTAGCCCAGCGCATGAACGAGTTCACCGACGCGCAGATTGATGTACTGTTGGCCACCTCGATCATCGAGTCGGGCTTGGATATCCCTAACGCGAACACCTTGATCGTTGATCGGGCGGACACCTTCGGACTGGCTCAACTCTACCAGTTACGCGGCCGAGTGGGACGCGGGGCGCAACGTGCTTACGCATACTTCTTCAAACACAAACGCTACACCCCAACACCTGAAGGTAGGCAGCGCCTGGAAACCATCGCAGAGAATGTGCAATTAGGGGGTGGGTTCAATATCGCCATGCGTGATCTCGAGATTCGCGGGGCTGGCGACATCTTAGGCACGCGGCAGCATGGTCACATTGCCTCGGTTGGGTTCCATCTCTATACACGCTTGCTGGCCGAGGCTGTCAAAGCCAAACGCGAAAATCGCGGCCTGCCGCTGGATACCAACGATCTGATGCTGAAAGCCCACCGCCCCATGGTCAGTGTGGACCTGCCTTTAGATACGACGATCCCTGCTCATTATGTTCCCGACCTCGAAATGCGCTTGAAGCTGTACCGCCGTATCGCCGACGCACAGACTCTCAAAGAGGTAGATGCTCTTGCCGAGGAATTCCACGACCGTTTTGGAATGCTGCCACCCCAAGTCGAGAACTTGCTTTTACAATTGAAGATCAAAATCCTGGCCATTTCGGCCGGGATCAAGAGCATTGGTCACGAATATGGGCAAATCGTCGTCAGATACCCTGAGGGGGTAGACCCACCGATAATAGCCCGTACCAGCCCCAAAGTACGCACAGGGAAATCCGCTCTATGGGTCGAGGCGAATGCTCAAATCGAGGATCAGCCGGGGATGTTGATCGACCTCCTCGAAGAGATCATTTCCACCTAACGAATAGTCTCTCCTATACGCAAATAATCCGATTGCCTTTGACATTAATCTGCTTGGACGGTATAATCATCGGTCGGCTTTGTGAATAAGAAATCGTAAGGAGAGTAGTATTATGGCCAAACAACCGAATAGCATTGAGGAACTTAACCCCAAAGATAGGCTTAGCGGTACGGTGGTTAGGACAATGCTGGCAGGCGTTGTTGTGGATATCGGCCTGGAAGTACCCGGGGTTGTCCACATTTCTCGAATTCAAAAAGAACCTGTCAACCGAGCAGAGGATGTTGTCGAAATCGGACAAGAAGTTGATGTCTGGGTTCGACAAGTATTCACTGAGCGCAAACGCATCGAATTGACCATGATCGAGCCACTGGGGTTGGAGTGGCGCGAGATCAGAAAAGGCATGACCGCTGAGGGCAAGATCACGCGTTTGGAGAAGTACGGTGCTTTCGTAGATATTGGCGCTGAGAGACCCGGGCTTGTACACATCAGTGAACTGGCCCATGGGTTCATCGATGCCCCCTCGGATGTCGTCCAAGAAGGTGATGATGTCGAGGTACAAGTTCTCAGCGTAAACCGACGACGTAAGCAAATCAAGCTAAGCATGAAAGCCCTCCAGGATCCGCCTCAAAAAGCAGCTAAGAAGATCAAAGAAATCATCGCAAATGAGGAACCGGAAGAACCCGTTCCCACCGCCATGGAAGCTGCCTTACGGGAGGCCATGGAACGTTCGCAGAATGGCGAAAGCAAGAGCAATACCAAGAAAAACAGGAAATCTTCATCGATCGATAACGAATTAGAGGATATCTTCTCTCGCACACTCAAACAGGACAAGTAGAGCCGCACGCGGTTTACTACAGCTCTCCTAGATGCGAACAAAACCCCGCCTTCAGGCGGGGTTTTTGGTTGGGTGAAACCAGTGATAAATGGATGAACACTGAGATCATCGGTATTAAAAGAGGAGCAGAACTTGGGGGTGAGTGGCGTGAGGAGCACGCCACTCACCCCCAAATTCTGGATTGTCCATCAGCGATTTCTGGAAAGCCGGACAATCTAATTCTGCTAAGATTGATTACTCGGTGGTAAATGGCAATTCAACGACCTTAGCTTGAACATCTTCCACATTCACATGTGTCCCAGCCTGGTCGTAAGGGCGTTTCAACACGGCTAGGGCGATTGCACCAAAACGGGGGGAACTGGCAATCGAGGTGATTTGTCCGGCTGGCTTGCCGTCAGCTCGCACCTGGACACCGGGATCGACGGGCGCACTGAGGCGTAGGCCCACCAATCTACGGGTGACCTTGTCATAATTGACCTGACGGGCGATGATCTCCTGGCCGGTGTAGCATCCTTTGGTGAGCGAAATTGCTGCTTCTTGAAGACCCATTTCGAGAGGTGTGAATGCTTCATTCAGCTCTCCCCGTGCGCCGGGAATCCCTTTTTCAATGCGCAATAGCCAGAAAATTTCCTCACTAATTTGGGATGCTCCGGCACTCTCTAAAGCGGAGACCGCGTTTTCGGTGAAATTTTTGGGAATAAGAATAAGATTTTCTGGCTCACCAGCATGCACACCAATCACTGATATTGATGTCCCATCGAAACTTCCACGTGACACTTCCCCTTCCCCAGGGGGATTCATGCCCAAGGATGCCAGCGTATCGGAAGCGGTCGGGCCGAATAGCATTATTTGATCGAATTCACCACTTAGATCTTCCAGGCGAACATCATCATTGAAGAATATTCGGCCTCGCAAAAAACTGGCTGTGTTGTCAGACCTGCCCGGAAGGGTCAGCAACCCAATTTGATCTCCCTCTTCTAAGAGCGTGAGCACGTCAAGAATGCGCGCAGTGGGGGAGGTCAGTACGCTGGTCAGCGCTAGGTTTGAGTCCAATAGATCGATGTCATTGGTCGTCTGGCGCTGTAAGTACTCAACCCGGTCTACACCACTGAGGCGCAGATAACCCGGATCAGGTACTCGATAGATCCCTGCACCCTGTAAGGCTGCATGATAAGCTGAGATTTCGATCATTCCTAATTCTCAATTAATGCTTTTATATCTTCGAGGTCTTCTTGCATTGCCTTTTGGGTTGCATTCTTGAATATGAAGCCTGTTGCAAAAGCCATGATTTTGGCAAAAACACCTTGTGGCTCACCCTCGAATTCCATGGTCAGGAAGGTTTCACCATCCTGTTCATCGATATGAAATTTAGATATATACACGGCTCCATGACTCTCGGCTCTGGTCTGATAATACTCGTTTTCTTTGGCTTCTGTGATCCACATCACTTCAGTCGCCGACTTTCCAAACATGATACGAGTTTCACGCCATTTCAATCCAATAAAGCCAGATTTTGGCTTCTCGAGAATTTCAATTTCTTCAATTGCCTTAATCGTATTGACGGAGTCTTCGATATTCGTTATCGCACTCCAGACCTGTTCCTTTGTTCCCTTAATACCGACTTTAGCTTCAACCTTCATCTTGTTTCTCCTTTGCAAATCGTACACGAATAATTTTTGCTCACATTATGCAAGCGTATGATCTGATCCCAGGAACAGGGGTACGTCGCCCCCAGTTCCTGGGAAATTCTTTTTTCGTTGCGTCAAATCAATTACTAAACATCAACCGAAATTAAACCGCTAGTTAATTAAATCAAACCGGGGTGTGCTTTTCTTACCACACCCCGGTGATTGTTTTGACTAGGCAGCCTGCGGCATCGGCGTGCCACCATTCTTTTCTACAGGCGGCGGGAAGATCTCTTCGAACTCCTCGCGCGAAAGCGTTTCGACTTCCATCAGCTTATCAGCGATCTCGTCAAGCTTGGCGCGGTAATTTGTCAGGATCTCCTTGGCTCGCTCGTAGGCATCGGCAACGATACCCCGGACTTCGACATCGATCTTTTCGGCAACAGATTCCGAATAATCACGTTGTTCAGAGATCTCGCGACCAAGGAAGACCAGCTCTTCTTTTTGACCGTACACCATAGGTCCGAGACTCTCACTCATCCCCAGGCGTGTGACCATGGTTCGAGCCAGACGAGTAACTCGTTCGAGGTCGTTAGAAGCCCCCGAAGTGATATCGTTGAAAACCAGCTCTTCAGCGGCGCGTCCGCCCAATAGACCAATCATATCCGCGAGCATCTTCTTCTTGGCCATCAAGGTGCGATCCTCTTCGGGCAAGATCAAAGTGTAGCCTCCAGCCTGTCCGCGGGCAGTAATGGACACTTTATGGACCGGATCACCCTCGGGCAGGGCATTGGCAACCACGGCATGGCCCGCCTCGTGATAGGCAATAATGCGCTTTTCGCTGTCGCTTATCAAGCGGCTCTTGCGCTCAGGCCCAGCGATGACGCGCTCGATGGCTTCTTCGAACTCACTCTGGCCAATAACCTTCTTATCTCGCCTGGCAGCCAGAATGGCGCCCTCGTTGACCAGATTTTCGATATCTGCACCAACAAATCCAGGTGTCGCACGAGCCAGAACTGTCAGGTCGACCTCGCCATCCAATGGCTTACCGCGCACATGGATCTTTAGAATTGCCTCTCGGCCGCGTAAATCTGGGCGGTCAAGAACAACGGTGCGGTCGAAGCGTCCAGGTCGCAGCAGCGCCGGATCGAGAACATCTGGGCGGTTTGTGGCCGCAACAATGATCACATTGGTGTCGGTGTCGAACCCGTCCATCTCTACCAGCATCTGGTTCAGGGTTTGCTCACGCTCGTCGTGGCTGCCGCCCAATCCAGCGCCTCGCTGGCGGCCAACAGCATCAATCTCGTCCACGAAGACAATACATGGCGAGTGGCGCTTGGCCTGATCGAAAAGGTCACGAACGCGGCTGGCACCCACACCCACAAACATCTCTACAAATTCCGAGCCAGAGATCGAAAAGAATGGTACGCCAGCCTCTCCAGAAACAGCCTTAGCCAAAAGCGTCTTACCTGTCCCTGGAGGGCCAACCAACAACACACCTTTGGGAATGCGAGCGCCCAAAGCGATGAATTTTTCAGGTTCTTGCAAAAACTCGACGACTTCTTCAAGCTCGATCTTGGCCTCTTCAACCCCGGCGACGTCCTCAAAGGTTACCGTGGGTTGGTCACCAGAGAACATGCGCGCGCGGGATTTACCAAATGCCATGGCTGCATTGCTGCCCCCCTGCGCCTGCCGGAAAATGAACCAGAACATGGCACCCAACAGGATGATGGGAGCCACATAGCTAAGCACCGTAATCACGCCCACCCATTGGCTGGGAGGCTGAACTTCGATTTTTATGATTTCGGGGTTCAATTCTTCGGTTGTAACACCAAATTCTTTGAGCTGCTCGACGAGAGTAGAAGCTGGTTCTTTATGAACTGTGCCTTCCGTAGTTCCCTCGCGATAGATAACTCGAATTTCATTGTCGTCGCTTACAATCCTTGCCACTTCTCGATTTTTGATTTGCATGGCAAGTTCGTTGATCGTCAATGGCTCTTGCGTAGTCGCACTCTGACGATAATTGAAAAACAAAAGGATCGCAATACCGATGATAAAAAGTATGTAGATAAAGGAAGATCGATTTCTAGATGAATCCACTGATACCTCCAAATTTATTCTGAAAGCCAAAAAAGGCGACCAGATTTTACCATTCTATCACCTTAGAAGGTAGTTTTTATGATAAATGTGCTAAAAAATTAACATCCTTCTTACGTAAGAGACTCGACTCTCCCCCAGGCTGTGATCTTACCCCCAGAGATTAGAAACCTTAGACATTTAAAAAATGGATAGAACCTACGCATTTCGGTGAGGAAATTGCTGGGAATAGGGGGCGGGGGCTTCACCCCCTATTCCAAATAAAATACACCTCAAGTGCGTAACTCCTAAAAGTAACAAGCATCCGAATTTTTTAGTAGGGGCGATTTATGTCTCCTTGTGGACATCTTGCGATTAAATTTTCCTGTCGACTCATCATTGTTACAAAGGCCAAAACATTGGCAGGACTAATAAGGTCACGACCATGACAACAAGTGTCAGCGGGATTCCCACCTTTAGATAATCACGAAGACGGTATCCGCCTGGACCTAAGACGAGGACATTGGAAGCATGGGCCACCGGGCTGAGAAAAGCAGCCGAAGAAGAGATTGCCACGGTCATCATCAGGGGGTAAGGCGAAATTCCTAAATCTGCTGCGGTGTTCAATGCAATTGGAGCCAGCAATACAGCGACCGCTGCATTAGGCATAATTTGTGAAGACAAACTCGCCAAAATGAACATCGCCGCCAGGATCGCCATCGGGCCTAATGGACCAATCAAAGAAATTACCCCTTCGGCAAGAAATTGCGCTGTTCCGGTCTTTTCCATAGCAATGCCCAGAGGCAACATGCCCGCAATCAGGAAAACTGCATTCCATTCGATGAAGCGATACGCTTCATCCATGCTCAAGCAGCCCGTCAGGACCATCAATGCTGACCCGACGATGGCAGAAATATAAATGGGCAGCCATCCCAAGATTGTTGGAATTAAGACCCCAGCTAGAATAAGCAGAGCCAGGGGAATTTTTTTGCGTTTCGGCTCCTCTTGGATCTCTTCCGCCAGGACCAGGAAATCCGCATCCATAGCAAGCATCTTTAACTTACTGCGAGGGCCATGCAATAGGAGGGCATCACCAAGTCGCAGTTTGAGATCTCGCAGACCTGAGCGGAATGGCTTACCGCCTCGCCAGATCGCCAGCACAT
>CAYTKR010000169.1:0-10623 GCA_964438295.1 uncultured Anaerolineales bacterium | reverse complement strand
ACATGGAAGTTGAATTGATAGTGCCGGTGGCCTTGGAGCAGGGACAGAACTTCGCTATTCGTGAAGGTGGTCTGACTGTTGGCGCTGGTGTTGTCACCAAGATTACTGAGTAGAAAATATGGCTGACCAGAAGATACGCATACGCCTAAAAGCATACGATCACCGCGTTTTGGACCAATCTGCCAAGCGCATTGTTGATACAGCCGAGCGAACGGGTGCCCGAGTTGTGGGACCCGTACCTTTGCCAACAAAAATTGAGAAGTTTGCTGTTCGCCGCTCGACTTTTATCGACAAAGATTCGCACGAGCATTTTGAGATCCGTACACATAACCGTCTCATTGATGTGCTCGAGCCAGACTCGAAGACAATTGATATGCTTATGCGGTTGAATTTGCCCGCAGGCGTGGATATCGAGATTAAAATTTAGTGTGATTGTTGGTTCGTTTGAAACCAGCTAGTGACTGACAAAACGAACTAATAAATAAAATCTGAATAACGCAAGAGCAATTTTGTGAGCGGCTGGAAAATGACCAAGCCGCAGCAAAGTAGCTGACTGCGTTGTTCGGGGATGATGCAGCTGAGCCCAAGCTGACAGTCCCTATGTAAATCTAATTTGTTAGGAGAAAACCGAAATGTTGAAAGGGCTCATTGGAAAGAAAATTGGTATGACCCAGATTTTCGATGATACGGGTGCGGCTGTGCCGATCACCCTGATCGAAGCTGGGCCTTGCTATGTCACCCAGGTGCGAGATGTGGAGCGTGATGGTTACGCTGCCGTGCAGCTGGGTTTTGGTGAATCCAAACCTCGCCGACTGACCGGTGGGCAATTGGGTCACCTGAAGCGCAATGATTTACCACCTCTCCGGTTCCTTCGAGAATTTCAGGTCAAGAATGCGGAAGTGAGCGAAGGGGATAAGGTCACTGTAGAAGCGTTCGCAATTGGTGATCATGTAGATGTTGTCGGTCGCAGCAAAGGCCGTGGTTTCACAGGCGCTGTGAAGCGTTACGGTTTTCGTGGTGGTCCCAAGACGCATGGTCAATCCGATCGCCAGCGTGCCGTCGGTTCTATCGGCGCAACCTCCGGTACCGGGCGTGTGTTCCCTGGCAAGCGTATGCCTGGACACATGGGAAATGCCCGTGTCACATCACAGAACCTGAAAGTTGTCCTGGTGGATACCGAGCGAAATCTCATCGGCGTTCGTGGTTCAGTACCTGGTCCTAAAGATGGCTTGGTAATGATCAAAGAGGCACGAAAGCAGTAGAGGTTGGAGCGAAACAATCATGGAAATTAATGTATTGAACATGAACGGCAAGAAGGTTGACACGGTAGATTTGCCTGTGGAGATCTTCGAAGCCTCTATAAGTGTTGACCTAATGCACCAGGCATATGTCCGCCAGATGGCGAATGCCCGCCTGGGGACGCATAAAACCAAATCTCGAGGTGAAGTTTCGGGTGGTGGGAAAAGACCCTGGCGTCAGAAAGGCACTGGCCGGGCGCGCCACGGCTCTACCCGATCCCCCATTTGGGTGGGTGGTGGTAAAGCACATACGCCCCGCCCCCGAAGCTATGAGAGCAAGATGCCGCGTAAGATGCGTCAGGCTGCATTGCGTTCGGCGCTGTCTGCAAAAGCTGCTGATGAGGAAATCGTTGTTGTGGATGAACTGAAGCTCAAAGAGCCCAAGACAAAGCTCATGGCTAAGGCTCTTAGCAAGCTCGCCGGAGATGGCAGTGCATTGATTGTGATCCCCGAAAAGACAGATTCCAGTGAAACAATTGTCTTGTCTGCTCGCAATTTACCCAATGCCAAAACCTTAATGGTGAATTATCTCAACATTCGGGATTTGCTCAGCTACGACAAACTCATCCTCCCTGTACAGGCTTTGGATGCAATTTCGAATCATTTGGGATAGGTGAGAGGTAGCAATGGCAATTAACATTTACAATATCTTGAAACGCCCCTTGTGGACGGAGAAATCAAGTCATCAGTATGCGAAATTACATCAATACGCATTTGAGGTGGATAAAGCTGCAACGAAGTCGATGATTAAGGATGCAGTTGAAACCTTATTCGATGTTCGGGTTCTGCGGGTCAACACCATGATCTTGCCTGCCAAACGCAGTCGTCGTGCCCTCAGCCGTCGTCTACTGGTGCGTAAAAGTGCTTATAAAAAGGCGCTCGTTACTCTTCATCCCGATGATACCATCGACGCCTTCGAAGGAGTGCGGTAGTAATGGCAGTCAAAAAGTATAAACCGACTTCCCCAGGTATGCGGGGCAGAACGGGTTACACGTTTGAAGAAATCACGAAAAAGAAGCCTGAGCGCTCTTTGGTCGTGAAGCGCCATAAACGCGGTGGTCGCAACGTTTATGGACGAATTACAGTCCGTCACCGTGGTGGTGGCCATAAACGGAAAATTCGCATTGTAGATTTCAAGCGAGAAAAGCGAGATATTCCCGCTCGGGTTGCTGCAATTGAGTATGATCCTAACCGTACTGCCCGCCTGGCATTATTGAATTATGCCGATGGCGAGAAGCGCTACATTATTGCGCCTGTGGGATTGCAAGTTGGTGATACAGTCATGACGGGTTCCGACATTGATGTCCGCCCAGGGAACTGTATGCCCATAAGTCATATACCTACAGGAACGATGATCCACAATATCGAGTTGAAGCCTGGACGTGGTGGCCAGATGGTTCGTTCTGCTGGTACTGCAGCGCAGTTGCTCGCTAAAGAGGGCAGTTATGCGCACGTGCGCTTGCCATCGGGCGAAATCCGACTGGTTCACCGAAACTGCTATGCCACTATCGGGCAAGTAGGGAATTTGGATCATGGCAGCATTAAGTTAGGAAAAGCGGGTCGTAAACGCCATATGGGAATTCGCCCAACCGTTCGCGGTTCGGCGATGAACCCAAACGATCACCCACATGGTGGTGGTGAAGGCCGTTCTCCTATTGGTATGCCCAGCCCGAAAAGCCCCTGGGGCAAAAAGACGCTCGGAAAGAAAACTCGCCGCAACAAGCAGACAGATAAATATATTATCCGTCGTCGCCGCAGTGGGAGGAAGCGTCGCTAAGTGGTCAGATGGTCATGTAATCGGGAGTCTGATAGGCACGTTACTAAAGAATACAGACTACCAGACGAAAGACTATCCGACTAGGAGACTAGAGATTATGTCACGATCACTAAAGAAAGGGCCTTTCATCAGCCCGAAACTGTTGAAAAAAGTCGAAGCCATGAATGATAGTGGCGATAAGAAAGTAATTCGTACCTGGAGCAGGGCTAGTGTGATTTTCCCCCAGATGGTGGGTCACACCATTGCCGTGCATGATGGCCGCCGTCATATTCCTATTTACATCACGGAAAATATGGTCGGACACCGCCTGGGCGAATTTGCTCACACCCGAACGTACCGCGGGCATGTAGTCGAGAAGAAGCGGAAAGGATAAAAGCCATGACGCAAGATATTCGTGCTCATGTAAGTAATATCCAAATATCTCCGCAGAAAGCGCGTTTGGTGGTTGATCTTGTGCGTGGCAAAGATGTCATTGAAGCTTTGAACATCTTGAAGTTCACGCCTAATAAAGCTGCTCAGCCTGTGTCGAAGCTGATCGCTTCAGCGATGGCGAACGGTGAAGAAAACTTTGGCATCAGCCGAAACGATATGTACATTCACCAAATTTACGCAGATCAAGGACCAACTCGCAAGTGGCGCAAGTTTGGTGCGCGTGGGCGTTTCAAGCCGTGGCTACGTCGCTCAGCGCATGTAACCGTCGTTCTTCGTGAGCGAGAAGGTAATTAGAGTAGACGCCAGGAGAGATTATGGGTCGCAAAGTTAATCCAATAGGTTTTCGTTTAGGAATCAACCGTGTTTGGGATGCGCGTTGGTACGCTGAGGGTGAAAACTACGTTGATCAGTTACATCAGGACTTCGCAGTCCGTAAAATGATCTTCGCAGCTAACGATCGCGCTGGCGTATCGCAGGTCGAAATCGAACGTTATCCGGGCAAGGTGAGAGTCGTCGTTCACACCGCCAAACCTGGAGTATTCATCGGGCGTAAAGGCGTCAATGTCAAGCAAACCCGCACAGATCTGGAAGCCCTGGTTGGGATGAAGATTGATCTTGATATCAAAGAGATCGAAAATCCCGATTTAGATGCTTACTTGGTAGCGGAGAATATTGCTGGTCAATTGGAACGCCGTATCAGCTTCTCGCGCGCTATGAAGCGTGCTATGGGACAAGCGATGCGCCAAGGCGCCGAAGGCATCCGCGTTCAGGTTGCCGGACGTTTGGGTGGGTCGGAGATGGCCCGAACTATTCACATGCGTGAAGGTCGCGTGCCGCGCCAGACTCTGCGTGCCAACATTGATTATGCAGTAGCAGAAGCGGGCACCACCTATGGCCGCATTGGCGTCAAGGTGTGGATCTATAAGGGAGAGATTTTCCCTGAGATTGAAGAGATGCCTGAAACTTCTGAAGGCGTTTATATTAGTGAGTAATTTGTCTGAAGCTAATAGATTGTTAGCTCAGTACCAGAGAGAGTGATCAACTATGTTGATGCCAAAGCGTGTAAAGTATCGTAAGCAAATGCGCGGTCGTATGAAAGGGAAAGCTCAGCGAGGATCTGATATCCATTTTGGCGATTATGGCCTTCAGGCCATAGAGCCAGGGTGGGTCTCTGCTCGACAAATTGAGTCTGCCCGACGTGCGATGGTGCGTGCTATGCGCCGCCGTGGCAAGGTCTGGATTCGAATCTTCCCCGACAAACCCATTACCAAGCGCGCTGCTGAAAGCCGCATGGGTAAGGGTAAAGGGGCAGTGGAATACTGGGCCGCAGTCGTGAAGCCCGGCCGCGTTATGTTTGAAATTGGTGGTGGCATTCCAGAAGATGTGGCTAAACAAGCATTGAAGTTAGCCTCCTACAAATTGTCTGTTAAGTCCAGAATTATCGCCAGTGATTCGGTAGCAGGAGAGTAGGATGAAAGCAGCAGAAGTACGAGAACTTTCTACCGACGAAATCCGTGAACAAATGGATGAAGCTCGTGAAGAGCTCATGAACCTCCGCTTTCAGCAGGCCACTGGTGAGTTAGTGGATTTCACCAGATTGCGCTATGTCCGCCGACAGATAGCCCGCTTTAAGACAATTCTCAATGAGCGGGATCGCGAAGCTGAAATGGAAGGTGAAGCATGAATAACCGCCGTCGTTTAACAGGAATCGTCGTAAGCGACAAAATGCAGAAGACGGTTGTTGTCGAAGTTACCCGCACTTATCGTCATCGTCTTTATGGAAAAGTTGTTTCCGACAGCAACCGCTTTATGGCCCATGACGAAAAGGGTGCCAAGATCGGTGATCAAGTATGCATTGTGGAGAGCCGCCCTATCTCACGCCGCAAGCGTTGGGTAGTCGAGGAAATCTTACAGAGCGATGAGACCGGCGTTGAGTTGGAAGAAACAGAGGCATAGAAATGATCCAGCAAGAATCTCGTCTGAAAATTGCAGATAATACTGGCGGACGCGAGTTGCTCGTGATCAAAGTCTTGGGTGGATCACGACGCCGGTATGCTGGCGTTGGCGATGTGGTCGTCGGTACGATCAAATCTGCTACCCCTCATGGCTCTGTAAAAAAGAGTGACATTGTGCGTGCTGTGGTCGTGCGTACCAAAAAGGGCTGGCGCAGAGGGGATGGCTCTCATATTCGTTTTGACGACAATGCAGCCGTCATTTTGGATGGTGAGAGTACCAATCCTAAAGGGACGCGTATATTTGGCCCTGTCGCACGCGAACTCCGCGAAAAAGGCTATATGAAAATTGTATCGTTGGCGCCGGAATCACTCTAGCGTCAAGGAGCACAGTAGGAGCGAAATTGTGAAAGTAAAAATTCGAAAAGGCGATACTGTTGAAGTTATCAGTGGCCGCTCCGAAGAAAAGGGCAAGCGTGGCGAGGTTATCAAGGTTTATCCTGAAAAAGGCCGCGTTGCAATACAGGGTATCAATATTCGCAAGAAGCATCAAGGCCAATATCAGACCCAAGGGCGCAGTGTTTCCCCTGGGATCATCGAATTCGAAGGCCCAATGCATATCTCGAATGTGATGCTGGTCTGCCCTTCTTGTAAAGAGCCTGCCCGCGTGGGCATTCAACGCGATGAGGAAGGTTCTCATCGTGTATGCAAACGCTGTGAAGCGCTGATAGACTGAGGTCGGTGAGAGTGAAACGATGAGTATGAAAGAACATTACGAAGAAATCGTCCCGGCCCTGATGAAGTCATTGAATTTGGGAAACGTAATGGAAGTGCCGCGTGTTGAAAAAGTGGTTGTCAACATCGGTGTTGGCGAAGCATTAGACAACGCCAAAGCTCTCGAGGCTGCCGTGAACGATATGACTGTGGTCACAGGACAGAAACCTGTAATCACGCGTGCCCGCAAGAGCATTGCAGCTTTCAAGTTGCGCGAGGGCAACCCCATTGGCACAAAAGTTACGCTGCGTGGCGAACGCATGTGGTCATTCTTGGATCGCTTGATGAATGTTGCCTTGCCGCGCGTGCGAGACTTCCGTGGGATTTCCCCAAATTCCTTTGATGGTCGCGGAAATTACACGCTGGGTTTACGAGAGCAACTCGTTTTCCCAGAAATTGAATACGACAAAATCGACAAAATTCGAGGCCTGGAAATCAGCATCGTCACAACTGGCAAGTCTGATGAAGAAGGCCGTGAGTTGTTGCGGATGCTTGGTATGCCGTTTAGGAAGGAAGGTTAGTCGATGGCTAAAACATGCATGGTTGTTCGTGAAGGCCGACGTAAGTATAAAACTCGCGTTCGGAACCGCTGTAAACAATGTGGTCGCCCGCGTGGTTATATGCGCCGCTTTGGTTTGTGCCGAATTTGTTTCCGAGAATTAGCGCTAGATGGAAAGATCCCTGGCGTTAGAAAGTCTTCCTGGTAATCCGGGCGGAGGGTTTACGCATGAGTGTTAGTGATCCTATTGCCGATATGCTGACTCGTATTCGAAATGCTGTCATGGCTGGTCAACCGATGACTGCTATGCCAAGCTCGAAGATTAAAGTAGATATCGCCAAGATCTTGAAAACTGAAGGTTTTGTAAATGACTTTGAAGTTGTGGATGGTGATCGTGTGGGGCAGAAAGTGCTGCGCATTCGCCTGAAATATATTGGTGAACGACGGGAACGTCGCCCAGTTTTGACTGGCCTTGAGCGTGTGAGCAAGCCTGGACGTCGGATTTACACCGGCAAAAGGGACATACCCTGGGTTTTGTCTGGAATGGGCATTTCCATACTATCCACTTCAAAAGGTGTAATGACCGGCCGCGAAGCCCGCAAATTGGGTGTTGGCGGAGAGGTCGTTTGTAAGGTTTGGTAGTTGGAGGTTTACTGTGTCACGTATTGGTCGTTTGCCAGTGGAAGTGCCGCAGGGTGTTGATGTAAATGTCAAAGGGACGCATGTTCGCGTCAAAGGTCCCAAGGGCCAACTCGAACACACTTTCCCTGCATCTATGAAGATTACCATTGATAAAGGTGTAATCACCGTAGAGCGCCCTTCTGATGAAGGTACACATCGCGCAATGCACGGTATGACCAGAGCAATTATAAATAATATGGTAGTCGGCGTGACCGATGGCTTCGAGAAAATCTTGGAGATCAATGGTGTCGGTTACCGTGGTGAATTACAGGGCAAAAACCTGATTCTCAACGTGGGATATTCTCACCCCGTCGAGGTCGTGCCACCTGAAGGGATTTCCTTCGAGGTAGAGGACCGCAACCGGGTGATCTTTGTCAAAGGTTATGATAAAGCCTTGGTTGGGCAGGTTGCCGCTGATATTCGAAAAATTCGTCCGCCAGAACCCTATAAGGGCAAAGGCATCAAATACAGAGAAGAGCGGATCCGCCGCAAGGCTGGTAAAGCTGGTAAGGTGATGTAATTATGGCGAATAAGAAATCTCGTGCCGCTGCTCGAGCTCGACGGCATCGCCGCGTTCGAAAAAAGGTTGCCGGAACCCCTGAAAGACCTCGCTTGAATGTCTTCCGCAGTTTGGGTGATATTTATGCTCAAGTGATCGATGATGAAGCAGGCCAGACCCTGGCCTCGGCATCCACAATCGACAAAGAGCTCCGTTCCCAAATGAAAGGTAAAACAAAGACGGAACAAGCTGAGATCGTCGGCAAGAAAATTGCAGAACGAGCAAAAGAGGCAGGCGTAGAACAAGTTATCTTTGATCGTGGAGGCTATCGGTATATTGGGCGCATTCGCGCCTTAGCGGATGGCGCTCGCGAGGGCGGTTTGCAGTTCTAATACCGCTTTAGGAGAAAGATATGGCGAATTATCAAGCTGAAAAAGAATTCGATGAGCGCGTTATAGAGATCAGGCGAGTTGCCACAGTCGTGAAAGGTGGCCGCCGCTTTTCTTTCCGCGTTACCACCGTGATGGGTGATAACGCTGGGCAAGTGGGCGTCGGTACTGGAAAAGCAAACTCCGTGCCAGATGCGATTCGTAAGGCAATGAAGCAAGCCCGGCAGAATATGCACCGTGTGGCGATCTTCGATACCACCATTCCCTATGCAGTAGAAGGCAAAGTGGGTGGGGCTCGTGTGCTGTTGAAACCTGCTTCACCCGGTACGGGTGTTATCGCTGCTGGTGGCGTGCGCGCAGTATTGGAAGCTGCAGGAATCTCGAATATTCTCACCAAGTCTCTGGGTAGCGATAATGACCTGAATGTCGTTTATGCTGCCATGGATGCGCTAGATCAACTGAAAACACCTCAACAGGTAGCTGAAGAGCGTGGTGTCCCGGTTGAACGGGTCTTACCGTTCTGGGATCGAGGATAGAGATATGGCGAAGAAAAAGAAAGCCAAAGTGTTGCAAATAACCTTGGTGAAGAGTCCGATCGGCTATCCCAAACGCCAAAAAGGCACTGTACGCGCCTTAGGCCTTCGCCGACTCAATCACACTGTAGAGCAAGAGGATACCCCAGTAATCCGAGGTATGATCGAAAAGGTCAGCCACCTGGTGCGTGTTGAAGAGTAGGTAGAAAATGAAATTACATGAATTAAAACCAAACGACGGTGCCAAAAAGCGGCGCAAACGGGTTGGGCGAGGAATCTCAGCAGGTCAGGGTAAGACGGCTGGTCGCGGCACCAAGGGTCAAAAAGCCCGTCGCGGTGGTGGCACCTCTCTGATGCATCAAGGTGGCAATTTGCCATTTTTCCGCCGCTTGCCCTTCAAACGTGGTTTTACGCCGCCTTTCCGTGTATTCTATAATGAAGTCAACGTTTATCAACTGAGTGGCTTCAGGAAAGGCAGCAAAGTCACCCCAGAAACATTGGCTGAAGCGCGCTTGTTAAAAGACGAGGGCAATCCAGTCGTGATTTTGGGTGAGGGCGAGATCGAAAAGGCACTTAAGGTCAGCGTGCATCGTGTTTCCAAGGGCGCTCGCGCCAAGATTGAAGCTGCTGGCGGTAGTGTTGAAATCATTGAATTGTAGGCGTAGAAGGAGCCTTATATGAAGCGGTCTGCTTGGCGATATCTGTGGACAGCCCGAGACATTCGACGAAAACTATTGATCACGCTAGGCATTATGGTGATCTACCGGTTAGCTGCACAAGTACCTGTACCCGGTGTGAACCGTGCTGCCCTATCCGCTATCCTGTCGGGTGGGGGCGCTGCGGGAACCCTGGTGGGTATCCTGGACTTGCTATCTGGTGGTACGGTAGCCAACTTCTCTGTGATGGCGATGGGCGTGTACCCTTATATTACTGCCCAAATTATCCTGCAGTTGTTGGTGCCTGTGATCCCTGCTTTACAACGACGTATGGAAGATGATCCCCGCGAGGGCCAGAAGTGGATGGAAAAGTGGACCTATGTGCTGGCGGTGCCCATGGCGGCTCTACAGGCAGTTTCACAGATTCGCATCTTTAGCAGCTTTGCTGGTGGAGTGCCGATCATCGATAACTACGGGTTCAGTGGGAGTTCACTGCTGCCCTCGTTAGCGATTATCTTTAGCATGACCGCCGGAACCATGTTTGCTATTTGGTTGGGTGAGCTGATCTCTGAATACGGTATCCGCAACCAGGGCTTGTCGCTGTTGATCTTTGCCGGAATTGTTTCGCGTATTCCGCAGAACTTCGCTCAGCTATTGAACCCTGACGCCTATACTGACCCTAGCGTGCGTTGGTTTGTATTTGCCTCGATGATCGTAATTACGATACTCATCATCGCCGTAATCGTATACGTCCAGCAGGGTCAGCGCAATGTCCCGGTGATGTATCCAGGGAGACGTGTTGGCCGACGGATGTCTATGCCGGTAAAGGGCACTTTACCTTTGCGAGTAAACATGGCGGGCATGATCCCGATTATTTTCGCCCAATCCTTGCTGACATTCCCTGCTATCATTGCCGGTTTCTTTGTCAACTCAGAAACTGCCTGGGTGGCGAACCTGGCCTTAGGCACCCAAAATGTATTTGGCGGTAACAGCAGTTGGTATTGGTTGATCTACTTCCTCTTTGTGGTAGGTTTTGCGTTCTTCTATACCGATGTTTTGTTCGCACAGCAGAACTATGGTGAGAACTTGAAGCGCTCTGGTGCACAAATCCCCGGAGTGAGTAAAGGTGAACC
>CAYTKR010000168.1:0-10680 GCA_964438295.1 uncultured Anaerolineales bacterium | reverse complement strand
CTACATCTGGGGGATCACCCCGGCAATTCCTAGAGAACCAAATCAGTTCGTCAGCTACGTAATTGGCTTCGTCGTGAGCTCAACCGAACGGTTGGGCTAGCCGCCCCAAGTGCGGAAGTCCTGATTAATTAGTGTAGTGCAAAATTCTTTACAATGCAAATGATTTTATCCCATTAATCACCATAGGCACGGGCAGGCGACGGGGTTCAAAATGACGAGAAATTAATGATTTATCCAGGGTCCACTTAGAACAACGCAACTTTTAACGCCATTAGTTGTATACAATATAGATATGCCCCAAGACAGCGATCGCCAACTCGTGCAGCGCAGTCTGCACGGAAAAATGGATGCCTTCGGAATGCTTGTGCAGCAGCACCAAGGTTCGGTGTTCAACGTCTGCTATCGCATGTTGGGAGAACGCGGACTGGCTGAGGATCTGGCACAAGACACCTTTATACGAGCCCATCAACGTCTGGAAACTTTCGATATCGAACGGCCTTTCGGCCCCTGGATCAGGCGCATCGCAACAAATCTATGCCTGAATCACCTAAAGCGCAATCGGCCAATCACCCAGCCCCTCGATGACGAACTGACCACCAGCACCAGAACAACGTCATCGAATCCTGAAATCGCCCATCTTCAACTCGAACGATCACAAACCATTCGCCAGGCCCTTTCCGAACTGCCACCCCATTACCGGGCTGTGATCGAGCTGCGCCACTACCAGGATATGGATTATCAAGAGATCGCCGACACGTTGAAATTACCTCTCAACACCGCCAAAAGCCACCTCTTCCGGGCCCGCAAACTTTTGGCAAAAAAATTAGAGAATATTTATGAATATGCCTAACCTGCCCTCAGACCACATCAGCGATGAAGATCTCTTCGAATATCTCGATCAGCAACTCACAGATGAGCAGATAGATGGGATCGAAAATCATTTGGGATTCTGCCCCTCCTGCGCGCAGCGTCTTGGGGAGCACAACGCACTCTTCTCGAAGATCGAAGGAATTCTCGAAGAAGCTGTAGCGTTTGATCTCACCCCAGGGGTCTTGTCTGCCATAAAAAAACAGGACGCCCAGACTCACATTTTGTGGTGGTTGCTGATCTTCCAGGGGATCATAGCCTTTGGGCTGATGGTTTTCGCCATGCCATCTATCTTCGAAAGAGTCGCAATAAATTCAACATTCGATCTCGGCAGAGAAAGCTTGAGCGCAATGGTCGCAAACTTGAGCTTCTGGGTCCAAGAGTGGCTCTCTCTGACTGAAAATTCCAGTAATTTTTTACGCGCGGATATTCCCATCACACTGGATTTACCCCTACCAGCCATCCTCTGGCTGCTCTTACTGGCCTCCATTACATGGATCGTAGCTAATTCGATCTTGCTGCGGTCTCAACCCCATCAAATTGAACAATGAAAAAGCGCCTCCTTTTCCCGCTACTCGCGCTATTTGTAGCCTTCCTGGCTTGTGAAGAAAGCAGCACCCCAACTACGGCACCTACCCCCACCGTCTCAGTCTTCGATACGGCGGACACCGCCTATGGCTTTTTCCCCAGTCCGCCCGAACTCACCATCGAGAGCCTGATCGCCACTCTGGATGGTATCAGCCAGCACGGAGATGTAATGCTGGTGCAGCGCGCCGTTCCCTGGGCGGAGTACATTGAAGGACCGAACGCTGATACGAAAGATCTCAAAGAGCTCAGAGATTTATTGACCCTGGCAAGTCAACGCCAACTGGAAGCCATTTTCGTCATTGACCCACTCAACGGGCTCGACCGCCGCCAGTTCGCGCCTCTCCCCCTTGAATTGGAGGGGGGCGATTTCTCCACTGCGGGGATCAGAGCAACCTTCAAGAACTACGCCCTCACCCTGGTTAGCGAGTTCCATCCCAGGTATATCGGCCTGGCCTCGGAAATCAACACCTACGCCGACGCACACCCTGAAGATTTCCCCAATTTCGTCAGTTTGTACCGCGAAACCTATGCGGCCATCAAAAGCGCGTCGCCGGAAACCCAGGTCTTCGTCACCTTTCAATGGGATGATCTCAACAACGCCATCCCCTTCGATGTTAGAGACGGTGAACCTTTCCAGCCCAAATGGGAGCAGATCGAGATCTTCGAGCCGCAGCTAGATGTTTGGGCGATCTCATCCTATCCTTTCGTGGTCTTCGAGCGTGCCGCCGAGATCCCACCCGATTATTACACCCCTTTGCTCTCTCGCACCGACAAACCCCTGGCTGTGGCCGAGGGTGGGGTCAACTCGCGGCCCATTGGGCAGTTCCCTGGCACGCCCCAAGATCAGATCGATCATCTCAACGCCATCAACACCCAATTGGGAGAGCGGCTGGAGTTCTGGATCCAATTAGTTTTGTTCGATATCAACACAGAGTTCTACCGCGATTTCCTGGCCGAAAACGGCATGGAGACCACTGCCGATACGATCCTGTGGTTTGGGGCCATCGGGCTGATGGAATCAGACGGCACCCCGAAGCCCGCATTGGGAACCTGGAACGAAATTCGAAACTAAGAATAGGCTCATCATGAAACGTTTCAAACGCATCTCACCGGCATTAGTCCTTTTTTTGCTCGCGCCAGCCATTGGAGAACTGCTATCAGGGTCTGCACCTCCAGCTGAATTCTTCAATCCCATCAGTTTTACTTTTCTGGCTATTCTTTATGGTGGCGGCGCGATCTTGATCCGCGAATTAACCTTACGTTGGGATAAAGGCTGGCCAACGATCATCACTCTGGGAGCCGCGTATGGGATTATCGAAGAAGGCTTGATGGTCAAGAGCTTCTTCGATCCCAACTGGATGGATTTGGATTTGTTGGGAAGTTATGGCCGTTGGGGTGGTGTAAACTGGGTTTGGAGTCTGGAGCTAACCATTTATCATGCAATCTTCAGTATCGCAATTCCAATTCTTCTGGTTAGTCTGATCTTCACAGAACGACAACATGAGCCCTGGGTAAGCCGGCGAGCCTTTCATTGGCTAAGCCTGATATTTGTTCTAAATGGAATATTCATTAATTTCGCGCTTACAACATATCGACCGCCATTACTCCACTACTTGATCACAATTGGTCTTGTCTTCGGGCTGGCAGCCTTGGCCAGGCGACTGCCGAAGAGCTACCCCCCAATCACTGAGACCCAACCGTCGCGAGCTCGCAGGTTTGTCCTATTAGGATTTCTAAGCACTCTGGCATTCTTCCTATTGCATTGGGTATTACCCCACACCCAGATCCCCCCACATATCACGCTGATTTTGGTCCTCTTTTTGCTTGTATTGATCAGGTGGAGAGTTCGAAAATATTCAAATCAAGGTTTCGATCAACTGAATGGCTTTCACCTGGCCTTGGCAAGTGGCGCCTTGAGCTTTTTCATTTTGATTGCCCCCATACAGGAATTCGACCAGTCCAGGATAGACGACACCAGTGGTATGACATTGGTTGGATTGGCTACTTTAACCTTACTTCTCTGGCTTGGAAGGCGAATAAGGAAAGATGACTCTCAACATCAAGCCATGTCTCAATCGAAATCACAGGAAATGCCCTTCGAAACCAATAAAGGAGTAAATTAATTATGGAAACTTTTGGTTTACTATTATTAGCAATTCTCAGCGGGTTCGCCCTAACTGCCCTCTTCCTGCTGTTAGACGTATTCTTCCCCAAGAGGATCGAACTGGCCAAACTAGCAGTCACGACCATGCCGCGACGCTCATTCCTGATTGGGTTGGTAAATTTCTTGTTCCTGGCTGCCTTGGTTATCACGCTGATCGCGCTGGGCGACTCTGCTATAACCCGAGGAGCTGTCTATCAAGAAGTGTTTAACTTGCCTGCCTTAGTGATCATGATCGTGCTGGCCATTGGGATCATTCTTGGGTTGTGTACAATAACGCAATTTGTTGGTGAGAGCCTATTCCCCGATCTCATCCCTCTGAAACAAAAGACCTGGGGAGCTGGATTGCTCATCTTGGCCTGCCTGACTCCATTCGTGGGCTGGTTTGGACTCTTACCCTTTGTAGCTATACTCGGTCTGGGTGCGCTCATTGGAAGCTGGTTCCCGCCCAGGGTGAAGAACCAACCTGAACCAAGTCAATGAAACGCCTACTGCTGATCGTCATTCCTTTATTGGTGTCAGTGGCCTGCGCCCTGCAGGGAGCGGTCCAGCCAACCCCCACTGCGCCACCAGACCGGGAGAGTCTCATCCCCCCAGAACAGGTGAAGATCATCCCTGAGACAGATATCTATCCTCCTCGCTCGGTAACGCCTGAGTATGCAGACCCGATCCCCCTGCCCTATCCGGTTAATACTGCTGGTGCAGAAGATTCGGCCTTCATCATGCCAGATGGGAACACGCTCTTTGTCTGGTTCACCCCCAATGTAAAAACGCCGGTAGAGAAGCAAGTCATCGACGGGGTGACGGGCATCTATGTTTTTCACAGAGAAGGTGGCCAATGGAGTGGTGCGCAAAGGATCATGCTGCAGGACCCTGGAAAATTGTCTCTGGATGGTTGTGAGTTTATCTTGGGAAATCGAATGTGGTTCTGCGCGGCGCGGGAAGGATACACGGGGTTGCACTGGTTTACGGCTGATTTCGTTGATGGCCGTTGGGAAAATTGGCAATTAGCGAATTTCAAGCCGGAATATGAAGTCGGCGAGTTGCATATCACAGCTGATGGCCAGGAGCTATATTTCCATTCTTCACGTCCGGGTGGGTTGGGAGATTATGATATTTGGGTATCGGAAAACGTGAACGGCGATTGGGGAGTGCCAATCAACCTGACCACCGTCAACTCGCCCAACACGGACGGCTGGCCTTTTGTCACGGTGGATGGCAGCGAATTATGGTTCACACGCGGGCCAGGCGCTCCGGAGCTGTGGCGCTCGAAGCGAGTGGACGGCCAGTGGGGGGAACCCGAGCAAATGTTCACCCACTTTGCTGGTGAGGCTTCCCTGGATTATGAAGGCAATGTCTACTTCACCCATCACTACTACAAAGACGATGTCATGCTCGAAGCGGATATCTATGTAGCCTATAGAACACCATAAGAGCAGTTCAACGCAAGAACATGAACCCCAGGAAACTCAAAATCTCCTGGGATTTTTTTTGTTAACCGCTTGTTAACATACTCTTGACAATCCATTAAACAATCTTGCATAAACTGTTAACCATGGGCTGCTAAACTCTCCCACATGATTACTTATAGGAATATTTTCAAGGAGAAAATGAATATGCAACGCCCAAGGTACAAATTGCTAGCGCTGTCTATTTTGATAGCCGTCCTGCTCACTGCATGTGGTGGGGGGGAATCTGTCGCGGAACCACAGTCAGAGCCAATCGCAGCTCCACAAACTGAAGCCGAAGAGGCTGAGGATGCAAAAGCAGATCAAGTTGAAGGGGCAATGGACGAGGCGTCCGAGGCCCATGATGGCCTAATGCTCCCTGCTGTTGATCCCCTAGCCGTTTCTGGCGACGTGATCTCTGCTGGCAGCTCCACGGTCTTCCCTCTGGCTGAAGTCATGGTTGCTCGCTTCCAGGACGAAGGCTTCGCGGGTCAGATCACCATCGACTCCATCGGCTCCGGTGGCGGCTTTGAGCGTTTTTGCGAAACAGGTGAGACCGATGTCTCCAACGCTTCCCGCCCTATCAAGGACAGCGAAGTTGAATCCTGTGCAGCCCTCGGCCGTACTCCCATTGAGTTTCGCGTCGGCACCGATGCCCTGGCCGTGACCGTCAGTCAGGAGAATGACTTCGTCGACAGCGTGACCCTTGAAGAACTGGCCGCTATCTTTTCCACGGCCGAGACCTGGGCCGATGTCAACACCGAATGGCCCGCTGAGCCTATCGTGCGCTACATCCCCGGCACGGACTCCGGCACCTTCGATTACTTCGTTGAAGAGGTGTTCGATGAAAATAAAGAGCCCATTCTCAACGCCGCTGAACTCAACCTCTCCGAGGATGACAATGTACTCGTCCAGGGTATCCTGGGCAGCCCCTACGCCATCGGTTTCTTCGGCTACGCTTACTACGACGAGAACGCTGACACCCTCAAGGTTCTCTCCATCGAAGGCGTCGAGCCCCTCGCTGAGAACGTGGACAATAACTCCTACCCCCTGGCTCGCCCGCTCTTCATCTACTCTGATGCCAGCATCATGCAAGAGAAGCCCCAGGTCGCTGCCTATGTCAATTTTTTCCTGACCTACGCCAATGAAGAAATCGTCGAAGTCGGCTACTTTCCCGCCAGCGCAGAGGCTTTGGAGCTGGCGAAAACATCCTGGCTGGAAGCCACGAAATAGAAATATCAATTCCAGACCCAAAAGGTTTTGCATCCCTTTAGGGTCTCACCATGTTAAGGAATCAATCTTATGACCCAACAATCCGAGATCATATCTTCACCGCCCCAAAGCACGGTCATCCAAGATTCGTTCGACAGGCCACTTGATTTACGCAAGCGTCCCCGCATTGGCGAAGCGATCATACAAGCCCTATTATTTTTGGCCGGGGCGATTTCCATTCTCACAACTATTGGCATTGTTTACGAATTAGGGAAAGAAGCCATGGGTTTCTTTACCCAAGTTTCAATATTAGAGTTTTTCACCCATTTCAAATGGAACCCTCAAATTGACGACTTCGGAATCTGGCCCTTGCTCAATGCAACCCTGATGACATCGTCAATAGCCATGATTGTGGCACTGCCTCTCGGCTTGAGCATCGCAATCTACTTGAGCGAGTATGCCTCGCACAAAGCAAGGGGGGTCTTGAAGCCAATCCTCGAAATCTTAGCGGGAATTCCCACGGTTGTCTACGGGTATTTCGCCCTGACTTTCATGACCCCATTGCTTCGTTCGATCCTTGGCAGGGATATCGTGGAAATCTACAATACTGCCGCGGCAGGCATCGTCATTGGGATCCTGATCATCCCCATGGTCAGTTCGATGAGCGAGGACGCCTTGAGCGCAGTGCCGCGCTCACTGAGAGAAGCCTCTTTCGGCTTAGGCGCTACAAAGCTGGAAACGGCTATCAAAGTGGTGCTCCCGGCGGCCGTTTCTGGAATTGTAGCAGCCTTCATTGTCTCCATCTCTAGAGCCATCGGAGAAACCATGATCGTGGCTATCGCGGCAGGTGCGGGACCGAACTTGACCTTCAACCCCTTCAGACCAGCCGAAACCATGACCGGGCACATCGTTCGCATTAGTGGTGGGGACTTAAGCTATGACTCGATCGACTATAACAGCATCTTCGCCATCGGCCTATTCTTATTCTTCATCACGCTGTCCTTAAATATCATTAGCCAACGCGTAGTGCGGCGCTTCCGAGAGGTGTACGAATGAAAGCAAATATCTTCGAAGACAATGCTGCGAGTGACAGTGAATTCCGTGCCAATTTGGCCGGACGACACCGATGGGGTCGCATCTGGAAAGTGATCTTCCGAGCCTCGACATTTATCGGCATCATCGCGCTGATCGTCCTGATCCTGAACATCGTCAATTCAGCTTTTGGCTATATCGCTGTCGAAAATGAGATCAACCCCGAAGATTTAGCCATCAACGGCATCCCTATCGAGCAGTTACACCAGATCGATCTGGTCTGGATCATCGAGCAAAACACATCCAGAGGCCTGTTCCGACGACTGGAAAGTGAGATGCCCTGGGATGAACGATCCCGTGAAGAAATCTACGCTATCGTCATCGAGCGCGTGGTCAATCCAACTGTGGTGGACACCTGGTCATTGAGCGATTCGATTTTCAATAAGGAACAAATCTTTACTGTTGTAGTCGATAAATATCCCAACGCTCAAATCGAATTCACGTCCTGGCTTAGCGCGGATTTTTTGGTAAACCCCCAATCGCCTGAACCCGAACGCGCCGGCGTTCGCACGGCTATCCTGGGATCATTGTGGACGATTGCCATCACGATCATGTTTGCTTTTCCCTTGGGAGTTGGCGCGGCGATCTACCTCGAGGAATACGCTACAGAAAACCCCATAAATCGCCTGATCCAGGCGAATATCAACAATTTGGCCGGTGTGCCATCAATCATCTACGGCATCTTAGGGTTGGCGATTTTTGTGCGCGGTTTCGAGAAATTCACCAGTGGGGCAGCATTTGGGGTGGTAGACCCTACCACGGCCAATGGGCGCACGATCATTTCAGCGGGGATGACCTTAGGTTTGTTGATCCTGCCGTTGATCATTATCAACGCCCAGGAAGCCATCAAAGCCGTTCCAAATTCCCTGCGTCAGGCCAGCTACGGCATGGGGGCGACGCGCTGGCAAACTGTATGGCATCATGTATTACCCAATGCTATTTCGGGCATCCTGACCGGGACAATCCTGGCCATATCGCGGGCTATCGGTGAGACCGCACCCTTGGTCGTTGTGGGGGCTTCAACCTTTATCACGTTCGATCCTAACGGGCCTTTCTCGAAATTCACGACCTTGCCCATCCAGATCTATCAATGGACGGTGCGCCCACAAGACGAATTTCGCAATATTGCTGCAGCAGCGATCCTGGTATTGCTGGTGCTATTGCTCTCGATGAATGCAATCGCGATCTTGTTGCGAAACAAATACAGCACGAGAACTTTATAACTCTACCTAAATTAGGTGTTCCCAGGAGCAGTGCTCCTGGGAACACCTAATTTAGGCCACATCCGTTATCAAAGGAACTTATGTCAAAAAAATCTTCAACCAACGGAAAACACGCCATCGAAGCCCGAAATCTGCACATTTACTATGGGGACTTCCTGGCTGTCAAAAATATCAACCTGGAAATCGCACAAAAAAAGATTACGGCCATCATTGGCCCCTCGGGATGCGGAAAAAGCACCATGCTGCGGGCATTCAACCGCATGAACGAGTTGGTCCCCAGCGCTTGGGCTAAAGGCGAAGTCCTTTATCACGGAAAGAATATCTACGATAATAATGTCGACCCGGTGGAAGTCCGTCGCCGAATCGGTATGGTATTCCAAAAACCAAACCCTTTCCCCAAGAGCATCTATGACAATGTCGCCTGGGGAGCGCGCATCAATGGTTATCATGGAAATCTGGATGACATAGTAGAGCAATCCCTGCGCAACGCCGCGCTTTGGAAAGAGGTCAAAGATAAATTGGATCAAAATGGGCTTTCTCTTTCCGGTGGGCAGCAGCAACGGTTGTGCATCGCCAGGGCCATCGCAGTCAAACCGGACATCATCCTAATGGATGAACCTGCTTCTGCGCTCGACCCCATCGCAACGTTGAAGATCGAGGAGTTGATGCGTGAACTGGCCAAAAACTACACCATTATCGTAGTAACGCATAACATGCAACAGGCGGCGCGCGTCTCGGATTTCACAGCCTTCTTTAACCTGGGCAATCATCGCGCTGGGGTTCTCGAAGAATATGGCAAAACTGAAAAGATCTTCACCAATCCCAATAAACAAACCACGGAAGACTACATCACCGGTCGTTTTGGATAGAGGCAGATTATGACAACCATAGCTCCTAGAGAGAGATTAGATAAGAAGATCAGCCAACTGCTCGATCAAATCTTGATCCTCGGCAGTATGGTCGAAAGCGCCACTTTGGATGCCGTCAAAGCCCTCAAAAAACGCGACAGCGAATCTGCCAAGCGGACATACGCCTATGATCTTCAAATCAATGAAAAGCGCTTTGAAATCGAAAACGCTTGTTTAACCCTAATTGCCACGCAGCAACCCATGGCACGAGATCTACGAATTCTGGCTTCGATCCTAGAGATTTCCACTGAGTTGGAGCGGATGGGAGATTATGCCAAAGGAATTGCTATGATCTGCATGAAAATGGACTGTCAACCCCCCGTGAAACCTATCACCGATCTACCCCGGATGGCGGAATTAGCCACGGGAATGCTTCACCAGGCGCTGAGTGCCTTTGTCGAGGTTGACGTGGATGCCGCCATGGCGATCCCCAAAGAAGACGATCACGTCGACAATTTGTATAATCAGATCCACCGGGTGCTGATCACATACATGATTTCCAACCCATCCATCATCGATCGCGCCAATCTGCTGATTTGGGCCGCGCATAACTTAGAGCGGATGGCTGACCGGGTGACCAATATATGCGAACGCACGATCTATGTTGCCACCGGAGAAATGAAAGAATTTGCAAAATCCGACGACGAACGTGAAGTGATCCTGATATCATGATAGAACCGATGCGAAAAAAAACTCTCTTTCTTTGCACAGGGAATTCGTGCCGCTCTCATATGGCTGAGGCGATCATAAACGCCAAATTGGGGGATCAGTGGCAAGCCTTCAGCGCGGGAACCCAACCAGCAGGATATGTTCACCCCAAGGCCATTGTGGTGTTGAAAGAAATTGGTATCGATCATTCGGGGGAATCAAAACTCGTTGATGAGTTCCGCAACTGGAATTTTGGCCTGGTAGTCACCGTATGCGATTCAGCCGCAGAAGAGTGTCCCGTCTGGCTAGGACCTGGGAAAACAATCCATCACAGTTTCCCTGATCCTGCCAAAGCCCAGGGCACTGAAGATGAAATTATGGCTGTCTTCCGTCAGGTGCGTGATAACATCGCGGCTCAAATTCCCCCATTGCTTACCAAGCACTCCCAAAAATCCCAAAACAACCGACGGTAGGCCGCCCAAAACCTCCACCAGGGGTCTCCGAATTTCCCTCATCCAGCGAGGCGCGACCTC
>CAYTKR010000167.1:0-10778 GCA_964438295.1 uncultured Anaerolineales bacterium | reverse complement strand
TTGGGATATGAACTATCTTCTCAAGGTGATTTCTGTCTAAATGCGATTGCCCTGGCTCTCAGGCCCGATACACCCAAATCTAGACATCGCTATGGTATCATTTTTGAGTCTATGTTTGCTTTGTTGCAACCCTCCGACCTCGGCCTAATCCTGAGCTATAAATGCCAGTGTGAGTGTGCACATTGCCTGTATAATTGCGGACCCGCCAGGCGAGAGTGGATGACTCCCAATGAGGTGCGCGCAGCATTGGAAGCGACAATGTATTGGCAGCAGCCTTATCAGGTGCACATCACTGGTGGAGAGCCATTTTTGCGATTCTCCCTGCTCCACCATGCGACAGAAGTTGCCACAGATCTTGGCATTCCTGTATATGCTGAAACCAATGCAGGCTGGTGCGTTAAGGAAAGTCTCGTAGAAGAACGCCTCAAAGCCCTGAGAGATGTTGGGCTGAGCGCACTACTGATCAGTTGTTCCCCTTTTCATGCTGAAACTATTCCTCCAGCATACACCCTAATGGCTATACGCAAATCACTTGAAATCTTTGGCCCCCAGGGCACCATCGTTTACATGCAGGGATGGCTAGATCAAATTCAGGATTTCGGTATAGATACACCCACCCCTCTGGAAGCCTACGCCCAAGTCTATGGCCAAGAAGATGCTGGCCGGATGTTCTGGCAGGGGTACAGTTTGATCTCTGGGGGCAGGGCAGGCTATCGCTTAGGTCATCTCACCCCAAAAGAGAGTCCGAGGTCCTTTCAAGGTCAGAATTGCTTCCAAGAATTGCTCTACGCCCAACACTCGCATTTCGATCTCTATGGGAACTATATCCCTGCTTTTTGTGGGGGTTTGACCTCGGGCGATTGGCACGACCTCCCCACCCTGATCGAAAACTTTCAGCGAGGCCACCTTCCTTCCTTAATTGAAATCTTGATTGAAGCAGGCCCTTATGGACTATACGAAGTTGGCAAAAATTCGTACGGCTACCGTGCCCTGGAAGATGGGTATGCTGGCAAGTGCCATCTTTGCGTGGATGTACGCCGTCAATTGAATGAAACAGGCGATGCCCCCGAGTTGAAGCCCAAGGAGTTTTACGATAATTTCTGAAGCATGCGCGAGTTCCAGGATTCAATTTCAGGCAAGTTCTGTCAGATAAAACCTCTTGCCAATTGATAGCACCATTTGTGCTTTAGTGTTGGTCTTATATAGGAGTAATGTATGCAAGTTCGTCAAATCGACACCACCAACCCACGCGATGTGCGAGCTTTTATTCGTTTTCCCGCCAAACTCTACCGGGGTAACCCGTATTGGGTTCCCACCATGGATGGCGAGATGAAGAACTCTCTCGATCCTCAAGTGCACCCCTTCTATGAGCACTCTCGGGCGGCATTTTTCCTCGCCGAAAGCGGAGGAAATATTCTCGGGCGCGTCGCCATTCTGGATAATAAACGCTATCGTCAGGCTCCTGGAAAGAGCACCACAGGGCTTTTCTATTATTTCGAAGTCGTAAATAATTTCGATGTTGCCAATGCACTCTTCGAAGCTGGGTTCCAATGGGCCCAATCTCAAGGCATCGACACACTGATCGGCCCCAAAGGATTCGCTCAAGGTGATAGCATTGGAATGCTGGTGGAGGGCTTCGACTACATGCCGGCCGTAGGTATCGCCTACAACATGGAGTATTACCCGGCGTTTTTGGAAAGATTGGGCTTCGAGAAGGAAAGTGATTTGCGTTCCGGACACTTGATCGCTGACGATTACGAGTTGCCCGACCGGGTTCACCGCCTGGCAGAAAAGATCCAAAAAAGGCGTGGCTTCCACGTCAAACAGTTCACGACCAAGGACGAGTTGCGCCGTTGGATTCCAGATGTACGGGTGGTGTACAACCAGGCTTTTGCTTCCGTGCCCGAGTTCATCCCCATTACCGAAGATGAGGTCTGGCTGATCGCCGAGAAAATCCTCTCGATCGCCGATCCGCGCCTATTAAAACTGGTCTTCAAGGGCGATGACCTGGTGGGTTTCCTCTTTGCTTATCCCAATATTAGCAAAGGGTTGCAGAAAGCCAGGGGACGCCTGTGGCCTTTGGGTTGGCTGTACCTGATGCAAGAGTTCAAGCGCACGAAATCGGTGGACATCAACGGCATTGGCTTGCTGCCTGAACACCAGGGGCTGGGAGCGACAGCGATCCTATACACCGAATTGGAAAAAACCGTACGCGACTTCGGCTTCGAGTACGCCGATCTCGTCCAGATCAACGAAACAAATTTGAAAAGTTTTGGCGAGGCCAGCAACTTGGGAGCCAACTGGCACAAGCGCCATCGGATCTTTAAGATCAATTTAAGGAGAGAATGATGATTGCAATTGGTGATCGAGCTTCAAGAGCAAAAACCTTCAGCGATGGAGACGTGCGCACTTTCGCAGAAATTTCCGGGGATAATAACCCCATCCATCTGGATGATGAGTACGCCGCTGAGACTCGATTTGGCAAACGCCTGGTGCACGGCATCCTCACCTCGGGGATGATCTCGGCAGTTTTAGGAACTCAACTCCCAGGCCCCGGCAGTGTGTATATCAAGCAAACAATAAATTTCCGCGCCCCCGTATATATTGGCGACACCATCACCGCCACAGTGACCGCCAAAAAAATCCGTGAGGATAAACCCATCGCCACCTTCGAAACTGTCTGCACGAAGGAAGATGGCACAGTGGTTATTGATGGCGAAGCCGTGCTATTGCTGCCAAGCGATGGCTAGGACAATTACAAACTAAGAGGATTGCCCGTTTCCGCTGGGTTGCCAATTTTGGAAGAAGACTTCGACTACCCGAGGGTCGAAATGGGTGCCGGATTGATCTTTGATATATTCTGCAATCCGTGCATCATCCCAGGCATCCCGATAAGGGCGATCAGAACGAAGCGCATCCCAAACATCCACCACGGCAAAGATGCGCGCCGCCAGGGGGATTTGGTCCCCAATTAAACCCCGCGGATACCCCGTCCCATCCCACTTTTCATGATGACAATAGGGGATATCCATGGATGGTACTAAGTATTTGATTTGAGATAGCATCTCGAAGGCATACGTAGGATGGCGGCGCATGATTTCCCACTCATCGTCTGTTAAATGACCTTTTTTAAGCAAGATTCGATCAGGCACTCCCATTTTGCCAATATCATGCAGCAACACACCTCGCCTCACATGCACCAATTCTTCATCTCGAATTCCTAACTGCATTGCCAGTTGAATGGTCATATCGGTAACGCGTCGAGAATGCCCTTCCGTCTCTTGGTCGCGCAGCTCCAGAGCCAAAGCCCAGCCCTCGAGTGTGCGGTCATAGGCGAGGGACAGATTTTGGTTGGCAAGTTGTAGATCCTGATAAAGTCTGGCATTATTGATGGCAATTGCCACCTGTCCAGCGAGCGTCTCTAAGAAATCAATCCAATCGTGATCCGGTTCGAGTTGTTTGCGATTGAAAATTTCCAGCAATCCCACGATATGCCCTTTCGCACTCAAGGGGACGCCAAAATAGCTGGTAAATCCTTCTCTCAAGAGAACATCTTTTCGAGGTGATTCGATTGAAGTTTCATCAATGACTGGAATTGAAACCAATTTCCGTTCCCGCACAGCGTGCCCGGCAAACCCTTGATCGATGCGAATTTGGGTCTGTGCGATGTCATGGGTTCTAAATCCTGTCCCGGCGCTATATTCCAGTAATAACGTATAGGGGTTGTACAAAAGCACGCTCGTAGCATCGACTTTCAACTGGTCGATTATGTGATCGATCAGTACTCGCAAGCTGAAATCCAAATCTAAACTTGCTGAAATTGCCTGATCAATTTCGCGCAATCCCGAAAGTCTTTGCAAGCTTTGCTGTGTCTTTTCGTGCAATGTCGCTCTTCGGATGGCGTTGGCGGCAATATGAGTAATTGACGTTAGCAAATCGATCTCTTCTTCGGAAAAAGTACGCCCACTGGGCAGGCCGATATTCATCACGCCAACAAGTACGTCGGATGCAATCATAGGCAGCGTGAGATTCGCGGCGACATTCTCGAAGAAATCCTGTGCTTCGGGGCGAATATTGACGATTGGGTCGGTATGCAAGTCTTCAGTCAGGTACATTTTTCTGCAACTGGCCACATGCCCCGTAATCCCCTCCCCAGGGCGAAGACTTAGCCCTTCCAGATCAGGTCGCGGCGGATTCAACCTTTTTACCACCAGATTTCCTGTCACCGAATCCACGAGATGAATAGTCCCAAAGGCTGCCCTGGTAACTTGCGCGGCCTGTTCCAGCAAAATTGGCAGCATTTCATCAACCCTCTTCGCCTCACGCAGAGCCGTAGTGATCAGACTGATTGCTTCTAATTCATCAAGTCTTCTCTGGGCTTGATCATATAATGTGGCGTTATCTAACACCGTTGCGGCCAATGAAGCCAACATTTCTAACTTGAATTGGTCTTCAGTGGAGTAGGCATTGACAGCATAACTTTGTGCTGATAGAACACCCAGTACCTTTTCCTTGACTTGGATGGGGACTGCTAAAACTGAACGTACTTTTTCTCCTTCTCCAAATCGAATTACATCAAAATCATAATCATACTCTGATAAATTGGCGATTAATAACGATTGTTTGTTCTCAATCAAAAAACCGCTCAACCCAGTTTCCTGAGAGAAGCTAAGAATCGGTGAGCGCTCTTCGCCATCATAGGCATAAACGAGCTCAATTTCATTTTTATCTTCATTTAGCAGCGTTATTGTGAATACATCGGCCGCCATCATCCTGCTAGTCGCAGTGTGGAGAGCCTGATAAGCACTATCTAGATCATGGCTGGCAGCAACAACTTCCTGACTGACCTTCTGCAATGCCGCCCAGCGATTGGCGTCATCTACTGCCGAATTATAGAGTTCCACATTTTCCAATACTGCAGCAGCATGAGCCCCCAACATTTCCAGCAAATAAAGATCATCATCTGAATAAGCATTGGGTGTGTGACTTTGTGCGGAAAGCATACCCAAGGTTCGATCAGAGATTTGGATGGGAATAGCAATCAATGATTGAATGTATTCAGGATCCCCAATTGTCTGTACATCGAAATCGCCTTGATACGTGGCGATATTCTCAATATAGACAGAAGCATTATTATCGACTACATAGCCGCTTAAGCCAGAATGTGCTGGGATGGTCTGTTCAGGAATGCGTTTAGCCTTTTCAAAAGCGTATACCAGTTTGATCTCCCCATTACCAGGTTGCACCAAAGAGATGATGAATGCATCAATATGCATTACGAGTTCAACCGCCCGATGGATCGCTTCGTAGATCACATTCTGATCTTGACTTGCTCGAATCATCTCCTGGCTGGCATTATAAAGAACAATGCGGCGATCAGAGGCATCTAAGGCCTCCTGATATAAACGGGCATTTTTTATTGCAATTGCAACATGATCAGAAAATGCAGATAGACGTTCACCAAGACCCGCTGTATAAAATCCCGGCTGACTGTGATTTAGATTGATCACGCCAATGACCTCGCCATCTAATAATATGGGAGCACCCAAATAGGAATATATCCATTCTTCTCCCGGCGAAGTCACCCATAACTCGTTATCTGTAGTATCAGCGGCATGATATACATTTCCAGATTCAACAATACTCTTGATCGTTGGAAATTCGTCGAGAGGGTATGACACTCGATCCAACCAAGCAGTCAATCCTCGCTCCACAAACCCTCGATGACGAAATATTTTTCCTTCGCCATCTTCGATTTGCATAATGTTTGCGGTCTCATAAGGGACAACTAATTGAACAGCATCCATGATCTGATCGAAGATCTGTTCGAGATCGAGCGTATTATTAATTACTGTCAGACTTGCTCGGAGAGCCTGATTGAATTGACGTAATTCGCGCTCCGCGGCATCATTCCTTAATCGCTCAATCCCATTGGACAATTGACCCGCTACAGTCGTCATCAAATGAAGATCTTCATCAGAAAAATATCCTCGCTGATTACTCTCTGAATTGATTACTCCAATGACCCTGCCAGCAACCTTCAGAGGCACGACCAACTCGCTCCTGGTCTCCTTCACCACCTCCAAATAATCCTTTTCATTGCGGGTATCGGTCACCAGCTTTGCATTTCCAGTCACAGCGACTACCCCAGCAATACTGCCAGCACCCAAGGATACTCGAATTTCCATAGCGTGTTCAGAAATTCCCCAGTACGAAGGATGTGGATAAAGTTCTCTCCGTTGTTCATCAATCAACATGATTCCGAAATTTTGGGGAAACAAGGATTCGCCAATGATTTGAGTAGCCCTGGAAATCAATTCGTCTTCATTGGCAGAGTTGATCCCAGCATTCGCGAGTTGGTTGAGAACAGCCAGCTCGGATAGCTGACGCTTTAGCCGCTCCTCGGCTTGCACTCGCCGGGTGATATCCATAACACTGACTACCACATTCTCCAATTTTTCCCGTTCTGATGGGATTGTCATGGTCAGGAGAACGTCTTTTTTCTCCCCCAGCAAAGTCTGGTTTACGGTTTCACCCCCAAAATGTGTCTGCCCTTCAGCGATGGCCAAGAGTTCTTCTTTGAGAATTTGCTGAGTTTCTGGAATGAAGATTTTTTCGGGCGATCCCAGGATTTCTTCTTTGCTACTTCCGCCGAACATTTTCAAGGTTGTTTCGTTTATATCCAAGATCTTGATCTTGTTGGCTGCCTGCTCCAAGAATTCTGGATGCTCATCAAGATAACGTCGCATGTCATCAACCCCCTGATCAGCTAAAGCATCCAGATCAGCGATCACTTCAGAGAAATCTTCCTCCCATAGCGATACGGCAGAATTCTCAAAGATCGTGCGGTAACGCTCTTCGCTTTCGCGCAGAGCTTTTTCTGCCAGCACGCGATCGGTAATATCTTCTTGTACCAATACGACTTCGCGAACAGCCTGGTTTTGATCCATCACGGGATACACTGTACCCTTAATCCATCGAGAAGAATTTTGATTTTGAGGTTTGTACGCTACGGCAGGAATCTCTATACATTCCCCACCAAATCCTTTTTTAAGGTAAGGAATGATTCCAGCTTCAATCAACTGTTGATCTTCAAATACATTGTAGTTTTCGTAAACATCATCCACCATATCTGGATCTATATTCCAGGTATCGATAGCCGCAGCGTTTCCAAAAAGCGGGTACCCTTCGGGACTATACAAAATTGTGCTAAGTGGCGATTGCTCGATTAGGGATCGGAAACGAATTTCTGAAAATTTACGGGCATCTTCGGCCATAATTTGCTCCGTGATATCCTCAACGGTGCCCTCATAAAATGTTATTTCACCATCGCTACCCTTAACAACACGGACGCTTTCACGCGTGAATTTTGTGGCGCCATCTTTACCCGCCCAGCTGGCCTCAATTCCAACCACCTGGCCCTTTTTTGCTAGTTTCTTTCGAATTGATTTGCGAGAGAACTTAGATGCTAGCGCATTTTGCTCGCGATTGCTCTGTGATAGCTCTTCGAAAGAAGCATATCCTAACATTTTTACCAGAGCTGGGTTGGCAAACAGAATTTGACCATCAGGTTGTGCTTGGTAGAACCCAATGGTGGCGTTTTCGATGAGCGAGCGAAAGTGATTTTCGCTCGCCTTTAGTTCGGTATACAAACGCGCGTTATCGTACGCGGCTGATACATGACTTGCAAATGCTCGAATGGAAGGAACTTCGTTTTGAGTTAACCGTTCCCCGGCGATATTCACCGCCCCCATGACTTGCCCCTGACTCATCAGTGGTGCATAGATCCCCGGATAACCCCCGAAAGCCTTCACGATCCGACCCGCAATAGGTCTGGCGATATCTGGTAACAATTGTTTGATCACTATGCTGGCATCGGGAACGAAGACTACCTCAGCGCTCTCAACTACCTGTCGATACACATCGACGTCCGCAGCATTAAAGGAGAACCCTTTCGCTTTGATACCAAGCGTCTTCTCGAATTTTTCAAGGATCTTTTGAAATTGCCCCCCCTCAGCTGCTGATATCACCCGCATTCGTTGTTTGGATTCATCCAGGAGAAGAATCCCACCACGCAGCCCCAGCGAGTTAATCTGCTGATGAAAAACTCGCTCAATTGTTTCTTCAGAGTATGCTGCCCGTTGAAGGTTGGCGGCTGCTTCGCTCAAGGCTTGGGACAACTTCAATTCTGTGACCTTCGCATTTGATGTTAGATTGAATCGATCCATATCTATCCTTTGCCCCCCAAGAATATCTTCGACAATGTTTTAAACAAAGATATAATCTCCCGTTATCGACCTGCGGGGAATTTCTGAATTCGTGGCTATAAATATTTTCGTATCCTGGGAAATTATTGCAGACTTACAGGTGTTTGTCTGTCGTGAATGTTTGACTCTTATTGTAGTATTTGTTTGAAGAATATCTGATTTATCATTTGAATGGAAGGGATTTGATCATCAGGATGTGCTCTCCAGAGCCTGATATGAGCCAAAATATCGCTGAATCAATTCAGCATCGCCTTCCCTAATCGCTTTTAGTGGCTCGGAGAGACGCTCAAAATAATTTCTCAAAATGACGCGTGGTACTAACCGCACAAAAAAGCGCTGTAGTGGCAAGACTTGCCCCTTGAGAGAATCATAATAATCCTGCAGAGTGCTCCGGCGGAACTTCAAATAGTGCTCCAGTTCATCCCCATCGGCATAATCACCAGAATGGAAGTTCTGGGTTGCAAAAGCGCGTTCTGGGAGGGCCGAAGGATCAACCCCATAGAGTGGCAGAACCTTGCGGAGGAAATCTCGAGCTCTAACGCGGCAATCTCTCCCGCCGCCTAAATTGAAGATACGCCCAATTAGGGGCTCACACTCCAAGGCTTGCACCAGGGCAAAACCGGCATCTGCGTTGTGACACCATTCAAGGGCAGTATCCAGGGGCATGTGGAACATCAGAGGTTGGATCTTTAGCTTGGAGGTCAGAATACCGCATAAACGCAAGATGGTCCACCTGATGCCCGACCGTTGGATCAATCCTTCAGCTTCGATCTTAGTCTTTGCGTATTCATCTCCCAGGCTGGCGATCAAGGGGTCACCAACCCGGATTTTGGGTTGTGCTACACGGTCGCCGTAGACGGAAATTGAGGAGGTATAAATGAGTCTGGGAGCAGGATGGCCAGCACTCATGGCAGCCAACAATGAGTGAGTCCCACCTACATTTACATCCCAGGCCAATTTTGGGTGATCGTCCGCTTCCGGCGGGATCATAGCGGCAGTATGGATGACAGCATCCACCCCAGAGACAGCTCTGTTCACATCCTTGGGATTGCGCAGGTCGCCCCAAATCACGTCGATCTTATCAAGATAGGGCTTGAATAGTTTGCGCTCGAATTTTCGATCCAAACTAAAAATTCGAACCCAATATCGGTCCGATCGCCTGAGCAATTCCTTGAAGGCCTCGAATCCGACTTCTCCTGAGGCCCCCGTCAACAAAACAGTTTGCTTCGGCATTCGAGATTTCCTCCAAAAACATTGTCGCGCTTGCGTGTTTAATTGATTCGAAAAACATTCAGTAGCAGCATCATAAATTGAATCTGCTTATCGCCGTAGATACTAACCACAACCAATCAAATGACGTCGATCAGAATCGCCGATGACGCGCGTCATGGTTCTCTAATATCAGTGGTGAAGACCATATGGCTGTGATATGATCATCAACATGAAAACCAGAGGCATCGAGCCCGGACTGCTGCGTATTTTCCGCTACTTCACCGGCATCGCAATGGTCTATTATGCAGTACTGGCAATCTACACAGCCATCCAAACCGGGGAGGGCAATACGTTTCCCCAAATCCAATCCTATATCAACTTTTCAATTAACCTGGTTTTGCTGATCTATCTGTATATGGGATGGCTGCAACGTAGGCTGAAACGCTACTATTTACCCCTGGCATTGATCACTTCTACAGTTGTGCTGATCTTCAGCAATCTAATTTATCTAGCGGACCCGCAGGAAGCGGCATATGCCACCATCATGCGCAGCTGGCTGCTTTTCCCCATGATGATCGTGCCCCTGGTGCTGATCGCTTGGCAATTTCGCTTTCGGTATGTGATCATTTTCATCTTGTTTGCAACCGCCGTCGAGTACTTCGTGCTCTTGCCCAAGACTTTTCAAATGAACCTTGAAACGGTCTCGATCTTAGGCGTCCCGTTGATTCGTGCCTTTGCCTTTGGAACTGTTGGCCATATCGTCACCCGGCTCATTGACACGCAACGCGCCCAACGGGTTGAGTTGATCCGCGCCAATGTTCACCTCAGCCAGCATGCCAACACGCTCGAGCAACTGGCCACCAGCCGTGAGCGCAACCGTCTGGCGCGCGAGCTGCATGATACGCTGGCACATACGCTTAGCGGCCTGGCAGTAAATCTCGAAGCCATAAAATTCATATTGGGGGAAGACCAAGCGGAAGTGCGCGGCATGCTCGAACGCGCTTTGGGCAATACTCGGACGGGTCTCATGGAAACACGTCGAGCCTTGAAAGACCTGCGCTCCAAACAACTGGAAGAGTTAGGGTTGGGGATAGCAGTCCGAAACTTGGCATATGACGCGGCGTCGCGGGCTGGTTTCGTACTCAATCTGAACATCAATGGCAACATCGATGATCTATTACCCGATATCGAACAATGTTACTATCGCGTAGCACAAGAAGCCTTGCAAAATATCGTCAAACATGCCAACGCTGATTACGTCAGCATTAAGCTGGTTGAAGATAATTGCGTATTGACCAT
>CAYTKR010000166.1:0-10814 GCA_964438295.1 uncultured Anaerolineales bacterium | reverse complement strand
ATTGTCCCATGGCGATTCCCAAAGACCCTCCCCGGTAAAGAAGTTGGTAGATGTGGGGTGTGATATACTCAAAAGAATTCTGGGGCGCAAAATCGTGAACTCAGGCATTCGGGAGGCGATTATGGATTGGAAGCGTGCATTTCGCAAAATATTGGCAATGCTGATCATCCTAGTGTTGCTTGCGTTGGTAACCGACACGTTATATCTAGCCTTGATGCCATTGGGGCACGGGTCAATCAACATTTTTGAGACGGAAATTCCATTAAAGCAAACGGATACTGCTAGAAACTTCCAAAATTTCGAAGAGATTTGGCAGCCTGATTTTCCAAGCCCAGGTTCACAAGAAACACAGCCAAGCCGTAAAACCTTTTTGATGGAAATTGATCGGTTTCTAAAAAGCATCCCATTATTCTCGAAGCTGATATATGCACTGATCGAAGCTTTGCCCTTGTTAGTGCTGTTATGGTATCTGAGAAACGCTGAATTAGAGGTGGGGTCGAATTCTCTAGTTCTCGCAGAAAGATTGAGACGAGTGTTAATCAGTTTTTTGATCTTCCATTTCACGCTCGCGGCGATCGTTGCGGTTCAAGACTGGCTCTACAATGCCGAGATGATCCGTTCTTTGAGTGAAAGGGTAGCAGCATTTCTTGAACCGTATTTTCCAATACAGCATCTGCCAATTTATGGCATGGGTGCTTTTCGAGTTGGCGTCGTCATTGTCGGGATCATGATGCCGGTAATCTTAAATCAACGGGTGCGAGAAGACCAAATACAAGAACCAGAACGAAAACGCAGAAACTGGCTTTCTGCGCCACTAGTATTCTCCGTTGGATTATTCCTCCTTTGGGGGGGTGGATTGGCAACCTTCCATTTTGGGGAGGGATATCGATTTTTGGCGAGAGATGTCTATCCCCTGTGGGCGCTGGCGTTGCTGGTGGCGGGCATTACGATTTTGATACTATCCGGGATGCTGAGGTGGCTGTGCCGTAATTTGAGTCTTCAGCAGCCTCCAAAACATGTGGCTTTGAGGGCTCTATTTGGGCTGTTGTTGATTGGGGTGTTGATGATGACAACCGGCGGGTTAATATCTTTCGAACTCGATCAGCCATATCTGGCATCTTCGATTGCCTCATATCTCTGGTTGATTATCAGCACTATTTGGGGGGTGTCTCTAATATGGGCTTTTATTAGGCAGGGGGCATATCTGACTGGCAAGGACAATCTCTGGCCGATTGAGAAGGGCTGGCAAAAGAGCACAGCGGTTGTTCTCTTTTTCTTGCTAGCTATTCCCATGCGTGGTCTGATTTCAGAGGGAAACCTAGCCGCGCCCTACGAGGTGATCTATTTGGCATATCGCCTGGATGACTTGCTGCCATTCTTCTCATTGGCTGGGTTGATCTGGTTGTTCTGGAAAGAGGGAAATGAATTAAAACTCACTCCCTTCGTCCGCAGCGCCGGCTTAGTGGCAGCCCTGATCATGTTCTATAACACTCGCCAAAGTTGGTCATATATCCCCCTGACTTTCATGTTGGGCTGGGCGGGCATGGCCTGGTTGGTACGTTCTGGCCCAGAAACCTGGGAATCGTTGAGCAAGTTTTATGACCGAGTGGTCAAGGATCGCATCGAGATGCTGGAGGAGATCGTCTTGCTGAACGCTGCCGAACGAGCGTATCGGGCTTTGCACAAGAAAGCCAGCACCGATCTGGAAACGGGAACCATCGCAAATTTTGAGACAGCCACCAAGCCTTTTCGGGAGTCCCTGGTTGCACGACATGAAGAAGCCACCACTGATGGGCAGCATATCAAAGATTTGGCTTTAGCCTTTGGGCCTTATGACTCAGCCATACGCAATGGTCTACATGGTGCAAAATGGGCCCTGTTCTTTGCTAGCCCATGGCTGGTGATTGGAATCAATGAGTTCCTCAATGATCCCGCACCCCGCCAATCCTATCCCTTATGGGGATTCTTGTTCAACCTTTTCGTTCTCTTTGCCCGTTGGGCTGGAATCGGATTTCTGTTTGGGTATTTTTATCCCTATTTGCGCGGGAAGGACGGTTTGCGCAAGGGATTGCTTTTTTTCATGGTGATCGTTCTGCCAACCTTGCCACTGGCTGCACTATTCAATGATTCTCCCACCGAATGGCAGGCTACTCTGGTTTTTGTTCTGCAGATATTGATCCACTGCTTGTTGTTAGGCTTGATTGCTTTCGATTATTACACCGTGCGTCAGGGATTCCGGGATTGGCAAATGCTCTTCGAGGTGCATGGCATTCCCTCTGTGGGTGTCTCTGTCTCGACCATTCTACTGGCTCTCAGTGGAACATTGGTCACCCTGATCCAGAACCGCGCGACAGATCTGGTGACGATCTTGGTGCAGAACTGGTTACCTCAGTTCCCCATAGAACAGATATTTAAATGAGTTAGAACTTACGCAGTGCAGCGAGGAATTCCCAGCAAATCAAACTCCTATGAGTTTGACTCTCCTGCAAATTCCCCTCGAAACATCTCCATGAAGTCAACCAAGGCTTCTACAGCTTCCATCGGACAGGCATTATAGATCGAAGCTCTCAATCCGCCCACGGAGCGGTGACCTTTGAGCCCGATCAACCCTCGCTGGGTGGCGCGTTTCACAAATTCTTCTTCCATCTCTGGGGTGGGCAATCGGAATGTCACATTCATCAAGGAGCGGCACTCCCGTTGGGTGTGCCCGCGATAGAAACCTTCGCTTTGGTCAATAGCCTGGTAGATCAGCGTGGCTTTCTTTGCGTTGATCTTTGCGATCTCCTCCACGCCTCCAAGATCGAGCAGCCATTCTAGAACCAACCCCAGCAGATAGATCGAGAAGCTCGGCGGGGTGTTGTGGAGCGATTTCTTTTCCACTAACAATCGATAATCCAACATAGCAGGCAGATTCTGCGGGATGAGATCCAGTAGGTCTTGGCGCAAGATCACTAAAGTGACTCCTGACGGACCGGCGTTCTTCTGCGCGCCGGCATAGATCAGTCCGTATTTTGAGATGTCGATCGGACGGCTGAGGATGTCCGATGACATATCGCAAATTAATGGCACACCCTCGGGCGGAATAGGTTCCCCTGGCCACTGGTTGCCGTGTATCGTCTCGTTGGATGTGAAATGCAGATACGCGGCCTGGGGATTGAAGTCAACTGGGTTTAACTCGGGAAGGCGATCGAAATTGGTGTCTTCCGACGATGCTGCCAGGCGGGCATCCCCCACTTTTTTGGCTTCAACCAGTGCCTTGGCTCCCCATACCCCACTGACGATATAGTCAGCCGAATAGTCTTTTGGAAGCAAGTTCATCGGCAGCATGTCGAACTGCAGGCTAGCGCCTCCCTGTAGAAAGAGGATTCGATAATTTTGGGGGATATCCAGTAGCACGCGCAGGTTTTCTTCTACCGTTGCCATCAGTTCAGCAAAGCGGACTGAACGGTGGCTCATCTCGAGGATCGACATCCCCGATCCATGATAATTTATCAACTCAGACTGGGCTTTTTGTAATACCGTTAATGGCAGACCGGCAGGCCCGGCGTAAAAGTTGTATATTCTTGTCATGTTTGCTCCTTGGGAATATTCTAAAGGGAAAGCGGCAAATTAGGAATGTTTTCCCGTTTTCTTGTGTATTCCTTCTATGGTTAGGTCTGGAATTAGTAGTAAACTATCAGGTATATTCTATCCAAGAATTGGCTAATTATCAGGAGAGAATTATGTCTACTATGCTGGTTCGCAATGCCTCGTTACTGGTCACATTTGATGGCCAGGAGCGAGAGATCGTCGATGGGGGCTTGTTCATCAGGGATGGCTTCATCGAGCAGGTTGGGCCGTCTTCGGAACTGCCCGCAACGGCCGACGAAGTGCTCGACTTGTCGGGCCATGTGGTGCTGCCGGGCCTGATCAACACCCACCATCACTTCTACCAGACGCTGACGCGGGCAGTTCCAGCCGCCCAGGATGCCAACCTGTTCAACTGGCTGGTGACTCTGTACCCCATCTGGGCGCGCATGCAGCCCGAAGATATCTATGTCTCGACTATCACGGCTTTGGCGGAACTGGCGCTCTCGGGCTGCACCACTGCGTCAGATCACCTGTACATCTTCCCCAACGGCTCGCGGCTGGATGATCAGATCCAGGCTGGCCTGGACATCGGGGTGCGCCTGCACGCCAGCCGGGGCTCGATGAGCCGCGGCGAGAGTGACGGTGGCCTGCCCCCGGACAGCGTCGTAGAAGATGAAGATTTCATCCTCGAAGACAGCCAACGCCTGATCGAAGAGTATCACGACCCCAAGCCCGGCTCGATGACCCAGGTGGTGCTGGCGCCCTGCTCGCCCTTCAGTATCACCGGCGACCTGATGAAGGCCAGCGCGGCCCTGGCACGCGAATATGGTGTGCAGTTGCACACCCATCTCGCCGAAACCGAGGACGAGGAGCAGTTCTGCATCGAGCTGTTTGGTCACCGGCCGGTGGCCTACATGGAACAGGTCGATTGGATTGGCTCGGATGTCTGGTTTGCCCATTCGGTGCACGTAAACGATGCCGAGATCGCCCAATATGCCCAGACGGGCTGCGGGGTGGCCCACTGCCCCAGCTCGAACATGCGTCTGGCTTCGGGGATTGCGCCGATCCTGAAGATGCTCACCGCAGGTGTCAAAGTAGGCTTGGGTGTAGATGGCTCCGCCAGCAATGACAGCTCGCATATGCTCGCAGAGGTGCGCCAGGCGATGCTGCTCTCGAGGTTGGGGGCGGGCCTCGAAGGAGCCTCTCTCTCCAGTGATGATGCCTCCCCCCTGATGACTGCAAGACAGGCATTGCGCATGGCGACGCGCGGCAGTGCGGCGGTATTGGGCCGTACGGATATTGGCTCCCTAGAGGTGGGCAAGTGCGCTGATTTCTTCGCGGTAGATCTTAACCAACTGTCGTTCACGGGAGCGTTACATGATCCTCTGGCGGCGCTGGTCTTCTGTGCGCCGGTGACGGCAGACTACACTGTCATCGGCGGCAAGTACATTGTCAAGGATGGCAACCTGCAGACAATCGAATTAGGTGGGCATCTCGAGAGGCACAACCAACGTGCTCAAAGGTTACTAAATTAATTATCAGCAGAGATAGAGGTGTGCGGTGCGAAACACCGCACGCATCTATCTCTACAAAAGTTTTTCAAAACTTTACTGTCCAGAAGAGTTTATCGGGCACAAAATTGTGCGCATAGACACCAAGTTGGGCGGCCTTTCAATCACCTTTCATCAATTTCCATCAAGGGAATCCTCACATAGAAGTTGCTATAATTTCCCCAAATGAGAGGTTTCCAAAAGAAACAGAGTGTTTTAGAGCAGAGCAGCGAATCTAGCCAGAAAAATGTTGCCTGTGGATTATTACGCGTCAGTCGCAATCGAAGGTTCCGATGGAGCGGGTGACTAGGTGCCTAGGTTTTCAGAGCAGGGCTGTTTTTATTGATGATATGAAAGGGTGAACATAGAATACTTTCTGAAAGATTATTGGTAGAGGTGTGGAAGGAAAATTACCTATGAGCATTTTCCCAAAAATGAGTATTGGAGACGTCGATCAATATATGAAACGCAACGCGTTGATTGGTGTGATCCTGTTGGGTTCTTTGGGATTGCTGTTGGTCCTGATGAGCCTGATGACTGGAACAATAAGAACCAGCCAGGAAAAAGTGTTTATCGCAATTTCGGCTTTGTTAACGGTAGCGGGGTTTGGCGCTATACCTTTGTTGCATCGCGGGTGGAATACATTTGCTACTGGTGTGGTATATGGGGTCAATCTGTTATTTGCCCTAACTGCGGCCGCAACTCAAGACAATTTTGGTTGGCCGTCTTTTGTGTATGCGATCGTTTCGTCAAGTTTGCTGATTCTGATCTCGATGCCAGTCAGCTCTCGAAAATGGTCGATGAGAGCGGCGTTGGTGATTTTGATTGCGATTTTAGTCATCGAATGGCTTGACCCTCCCTTTAGGATTGTTCCCAGACCAGGATCATATAGTGGAGTGGTTGTCTTTACGATTATTTTTACAATTGCATTTGGTTTTCTGGCCAGCAGCCGAACTTGGGGGGCAGGCGGCCAGGTAGACCCTTATAAAGCCCGGTTGACCGCCTTGGTGATGGGAGTCAGCGGCATACTCTACAATGTGTTTGGCTTTTATTTGCTTACTAGGGGGATGAATAACTGGCAATTTTTTGTCACCTTTGGGTTTACTGTTCTCTACACGATATCCGGTCTATTCAGTCTGGCTGTTACCCGAATCAGCCTTGAGCGTGGTTTTCTATTACGGGGCATCTCGATTCTGTTTATCGTCAATTTGCTGCCTTCGCTATCCGCGTCCATCGTGTTTCAAGATATTGGCTATTTGGCGGCGGCCTATATTCTCGTATCTTCGGTTATTCTAATATTCGAAGTTTTTCCCAGCCATTCCCGCCCCTGGTTGATCATTACTACCATCGCGGCGATGGTGCTCGCTGTCTATTCTGGTTGGTCGGATTTCTCGTTCCAGATGGTGCTGACAGAGATGCAGACCTTCTTTCCGGTAGCGATTGGTTTCGTCATGATTTCTTTTGCAGCTATCGCGATCCGACAGGCTGCAGTAGGCAATATTCGCACACGCTTGATATTGATATTTTTTGTAATCGGACTTATCCCGGCAATTATTGTAGCGTTGATCGGGTCTCTGATGTCGACGAGTCAGGTTTTCGGGATGTTTACTGCATCATTGGATGAAATGGCGCGCCAAAACATCCGTGATAATGCCCGTTCAACTGCCTCCCAAATCGAAATCTACTTAGATCATAACCCGCAACTAGATGTTTCAGACCTAATCGCTCTTGAACGTAATCAGACTTTAGCAGATATTTCGGTGCAACCGGTTGGTGAAACAGGATACACCGCAGTTTTTGATTCACAAGGTATTACCCATTTCCATGTCAATCCTGCCATTGTGGGCACGGATATGTCCACCCTGGCAGACCCATTTCCTGATTTTTGGGCAATCTTCGAAGCCTCGTTGGATGGTGCGAATTCCGAGGGCTACTACGACTGGGAGGATGCCGATGGAGTTATCCGACCGAAATTTATGGCCATTCGACCTGTGGGTAACACCCCTTTACGAGTAGCAGCCACCACCTATTTAGACGAATTTGAGCAGTACGCCGTTGCTATTTCTAGCGAGATGGATCGAGTGGAGACTCAGATACTTAGGACGATCATCATTTCGAGTGTTATTGTGATGCTGTTAGTGGTGGGTGCTTCGGTGTACATGGCGAATCGATTCACGGCTCCGATCTTGGAAATGGAGAATGCCTCTGCCAGAGTGATGGCAGGTGATTGGGACGCGATACAGTCCAGTGAGGCACAAGACGAGTTTGGAGCCCTTAGCCGGACGCTCTATGCTATGACCCAGAGACAGCGTGAATTGTTGGAGACGCTAGAGCAGCGGGTAATCAATCGCACCAGAGCCCTGGAAATCTCCACCGAAGTTGCTCGTCGTTTATCGACGATTCTCGATCAAGAATTGCTCTTCAAGGAAGTTGTCGAACAATTGCAAATCGCCTTCGATTATTACCATGTCCATATTTATTTGTTCGATGAGGTCGAAGAGATGTTTGTCATGGTGGAAGGGACAGGTGACGCGGGCCGACAGATGGTCGCGCGCGGCCATAGGATTCCCAGGGGCGAGGGCATCGTTGGTCGAGCTGGCAATCACAACCAGGTAATTTTGGTGTCGAATGTGCATCAAGAAAACGGTTGGATTCCCAATCCCCAACTGCCAGAAACGAAGTCTGAAGTCGCTGTACCGATAACCATTGGAGAAGACGTGCTTGGAGTCTTGGATGTTCAGCAAAATGCCTATGACGGGCTGGGTGATGCTGATGCCAATCTGCTGCTCTCTATTGCCAGCCAGGTGGCCATAGCCCTGCAAAATGCGCGTGCGTATCGTCAGGCCCAGGAGCAAGCCCGCCATGAAGCTCTGATTGCAGAAATTGGGCAGCGAATTCAAAGCACCCAGGCGATCGATGAAGCCTTACAGGTGGCAGTGCGTGAGTTGGGCCGAGCATTGGGTGCAGAGACACGCATTTCCTTAGGACCATAAATTGCGTTTTGTTAGCAACTCTTTGATATTTATAGATGAGTAATTCGATGAGCAAACAAATTCCCAGTTCACCCGAAGAAGAGCTGCCCCAAAGTCCATATTCCGAATCCCATGGGGGAGACGGTTTGGGGGAACGTGCGCTCGCCAAAACCACACTTAAGACGCGAGGAGAGTTCGTCGACGTATGGCGAGAGAAATTGGTGGTTGCCTTGCTCCGGGTGACATTCTTTTCGAGTTTTCTGATCGGAGCCACCTCAATCTACGCCTATCTACGGATTCAGGATCGACCACTTTCAGGTTATATCCAGGTGTCCATTGGGGCAACCGTTGGGTTCATACTTGTCTTAGGCCTGTTTGCATATCTGCGACTGCCGTATCGCTTGCGAGCGTATGGCACTGTTTTGATAGGATTTATTTTATATCTTTGGAGTTTACTGGAAACGGGCATTATCGGTGAGGCGGGGATTTATTTGATGGTATTCGTGGTGTTTGCCTTCATGTTGTTGGGTTGGCGTGTAGGCGTTGTCGCGATCGGGGTCGGGATTCTTTGTATGGCAGTAGTGGGATGGGGTGTTCTCGATCGGCGCATTATCCTTAATAACCCCAATTTAAGCAATTTCGACATCAACCAGTGGATATTTTATGGCATTCAAATCTTTGGCGTGATTTCGATGATCGTTGTTGGGGTAGTTACCTTGCAAAACGCTTTTGCTACGGCCTTCCAACGTGAGCGCCAAGTCTCTCGTGAATTAATGCAAGAGCGCGCAGGCTTAGAGAAGCGCGTCGAAGAGAGAACACACGCTTTGCAAATCTCTGCTGAGATCAGCCGCAATTTATCGAACATTCTTGATCCGGAGCGTCTTGTTCAAGAAGTTGTTCTCCAGTTACAGGAAGCCTTTGGTTATTACCACGTCCACATTTACCTGATTGACGAAGGCGATCACAGGTTGAGCCTTGCGGGGGGCCCCGGCCTGGTTGGACAGGCCATGCTGGAAAGTGGCCATAGCCTGCTTACAGCCAAAGGACTGGTCGGACGCGCGGCTGAGACGAACCAGCCTGTCTTAGGTAGGGACGTATCCCAGACTGCCGATTGGATTGAAAATCCATTGTTACCAGAGACCAGATCAGAGTTGGCTGTACCAATTTCTTTAGGGGATGAAGTACTAGGTGTGCTGGATGTACAACACAACATTCGCGGTGGTTTAGATCAACAAGATATTTACCTGACCCAAGCGATCGCTTCCCAGGTCGCGGTGGCTTTGCAAAATGCTTTTGCCTTCAGGCGCGTGCAAAAACAGGCTCAACGGGAAGCCCTGACAACTTCTATTGGACAGCGAATTCAGAGCGCAGTATCCATCGATGAGGCCTTGCGAGTTGCCGTTAGGGAGTTGGGCCAGGCGACCGGTGCCACGATCGCTCAGGTTGAATTAAATTTACCGGAGAGAGCTGATTCGTAATCACCGTGAAAGGAGTATTCTTCATTTTGGTGGATCGAGAAATCACATCTCTGGATGATCGTGTTGCAGGGCAGATCCAATAGGAAATAATTATGGAAGGTACCACTTCAGAAGATCATCGTCATCAAGCTGGATTTAGGGCCTGGCTAACGCGCATCGGACATAGTTTGGTCAGCCATCACCCCTCCATTACGGAGATAGGTGCCCAAAGAAGAGCGATGTCTTCAGCTTCGCTGTCCTTGGGTGTGTTATTCACAAACTTGATCGGCTTGGTGGCGATTGGTCAATCTCAGGGAGTTAGGTATTCAGTTTTCATTGCCATGGTAGGACTGGCGATCGCGATATTGGTGGCCTATCTCTTAAGCCGGTCTCGTTACTATGGCTGGGGCGCAGCCGTGTTTGCGGGATCGATATCTCTCATGGGATATGTGCTTGCACTGTATAGACAAGAAGATATTGGTTCGATCCTCTTCGCGACGGTCCCCTTATCATTTGCGATTGGTGCTACCCTGATGTCATTGTCTGGTTTGGTAGTCTTGGTATTGGGCAATTTGGTTGTTTTATTTCTCCTGACTCATTTCAGCCCTCTAATCAATTTATCCGATGTCCTCTTGTCGATCGGTGTAATATTGCCAATTGGCGTCACTCTGACCCTTGGTGCAATTTTTCGCGACAACATTGAGAAGGAGCGTCTCAAGGAGGTAACTGAGTCTACCGAGGAATTGCAGGCACTGAGTTCTTCTTTGGAAGAGCGTGTAAAAACGGCTACGCGTGATCTCTCGCTGGCAACCGAGATCGGACAATGTCTATCCCTTGTGATCGATCCAGAGAGCATGCTATTTGAAGCAGTCGAATTGATTCGAGAACGCTTCGATCTCTATTACGTGCAAGTATATATGCCCGATCAGGCGAAGCGCAATTTAATATTGCGAGCTGGTACGGGTGAGATCGGCCAATTGCTTTTACGGCGCGGCCACCACTTTCCTCTATCACTGGCATCGATCAATGGGCGCGCTGCAATTGAACGCCGCGCCGTAATCGTTGAGGATACTCAGGTCTTCCCCATTCACAATCCTAATCCCTTATTACCTGAAACCCGCTCAGAGATGGCTTTGCCGTTGATTGCAGGCGACGAGGTCTTGGGTGTGTTGAACATGCAAAGCACTCAGGCCAGCGGTCTTAGCAGGGAGAATTTACCTGCGTTCGAAGCTCTGGCAGGCCAATTGGCAATTGCCATTCTCAAT
>CAYTKR010000165.1:0-10841 GCA_964438295.1 uncultured Anaerolineales bacterium | reverse complement strand
AGATTATACATTCGAACTTCATGCTGTCAAGAGTTTCAAAGGATATGGATGCTATCTCATACTAGTACCCCATCCGAAATATATTCAAACTGTGTTAGAATCGATTTGTGACATCAGTCACAATATAGAGTGACATATTGACTTCAAAGTTATGACATCTGGAACTAAAATAATACCAGTTTAGTCGATATTATCTGAACTGAAACATTCGTATCATTTATTGGAGGAACAAGCATGTCTCAAGCTATTCCTAGCGAATTCCTGGAAATCGATCGCAAGTCCCGGGCATATACGATTTGTAGCGGAATCACGATCCGCGATCCTGAAGAACGAATCAATGATTTCGATGATGTTGTGATTCCATTGGATATAGAATGTGCCCAGATCGCAGCGTCGCGCTGCATCCACTGCCCCGATCCGGCTGCTTGCGTGGAAGCTTGCCCCACGCACAATGATATTCCCTCAGCCATGTGGCTGATTGAGCAAGGTGATTTCTTAGCAGCGGCAAAGCTCTACCGCCAGACAAGTTCACTGCCTGAAATCTGCAGCCGAGTCTGCCCCCATGAACAGCTCTGTGAGGGAGCCTGTGTCGTAGGAAAAAATGGCGATACCGTGATGACAGGCGCGCTGGAAACTTTCGTGATGGATATCCAACGCGAAGAGGAAGAGTACCAAATCCCTATTGGCGAGCCAACTGGGAAGAAGGTTGCCATCATTGGTGCGGGTCCTGCTGGCCTTGGATGTGCAGAACAGTTAGTGCAGCGCGGTCATAGCATCACGGTTTTCGAGGCCTTGCCAGCTTCAGGCGGTCTGCTGACCTATGGTATTCCCAATTTCAAGCTTCCTAAAGAAGTTGTCTTCGAAGCCATCCATGATCTGGAAAAAGCAGGCGTTGAATTCCAGTTTGAGACCTTTATTGGTAAGGAAAAAACTATTGAAGACTTGTTTGCAGAGGGCTTCGATGCCGTCTTCATCGGGGTTGGTTCTCAGGTAGATGCTCCGCTAAAGGCCGAAGGCGTAGACCTGCCAGGAGTCCTTTTGGCAACTGAATTCCTGATCCGCACTAACGTTAGCGGGAGTCTCTTACCCGAGAACATGAAAGAGCCTCTGGATATCGGGGAGAAAGTCGTTGTCATTGGTGGTGGTGACACCGCCTCAGACTCGTTGCGCTCCGCCCTGCGCCTGGGTGCTAAAGAAGTTACCTGTCTTTACCGACGTACACTCAAGGAAATGCCCGGTGGCGAGAAAGACCGTAAACTGGCCATCGAAGAGGGCGCCCAGTATAAGTTCCTAACCCAACCGATCAAATTCATCGCTGGCGACGATGGCCGTTTGGCCGCCGTTGAGTGTTTGCAAATGGAATTGGGGGAGCCAGATGATTCCGGCCGCCGCCGCCCTGTAAAGATCGAGGGTTCCAATTTCATCGTCGAAGCCGATACCGCCGTCTTGGCTCTGGGCTACTGGCCCGATGAGACCATCGGAAAAACCACTCCCGGCCTTGAAACCCATAACTGGGGGTTGATCTCTATCAATCGTGAAACTGGCGCAACATCCGTCCCCGGCGTATACGCGGGTGGCGATGCCGCCACAGGTCCAGACCTGGTAGTTACGGCAATGGTAGCCGGTCGCAAGGCTGCCCGGGCGATTGATAATTATCTACAGAACAAATAATTTTTATTGCTTTTAGAAACATAAAGAGCGCACTTGGTATCTAGTGCGCTCTTTTTTTCGTCGCAAATAATTTCAATAGACAATCTTTTTCTGGCTACCCTTTGGAATTAATCCCTAGGGCGGCTCTCTGGGTATCGCCGCCAGGTTTTCCAGGTAATTCCTAGAGAACCCCTAGGGCAATACCCAAATATTTAGACATCCGCGGTATAATTAAGCGTGTGTCCACCAGCGGTGAGCACACGTTTTTTGCGTAAGACCAATAGTTAGTACCCAGAAAAAATAATCAAAAAAGGGTGTGCTCAACAAACTGCACCCGCTGAGCACACCCTTTTTCGAGGCAATTCTGTTTAGTGACTGGGTAAATACAGATGAAGGAAGATCGATTTATGGATTTTGGCACGGTTCGCTCGGTAGATATCGACGATCAAATGCGCTCGGCGTATCTCGATTACGCCATGAGTGTGATCGTTGCCCGCGCCCTCCCCGATGCACGTGATGGCCTGAAGCCCGTCCACCGGCGGATTTTGTTTGCCATGCACGATATGGGCATCCGCGCCACGGGAACGTACAAGAAATCAGCCCGAATCGTTGGAGAAGTCTTAGGGAAATACCATCCTCACGGCGACGCAGCCGTCTATGACAGCATGGCGCGCATGGCGCAAGATTTCTCCATGCGCTACCCCATGGTGGATGGTCAGGGCAACTTCGGTTCCATTGATGGCGACTCTCCCGCGGCGATGCGCTACACCGAAGCACGCATGGGCCGCCTGGCCGAGGAGATGCTCACCGATATCGACAAAGATACAGTGAACTTCGAAGACAACTTCGATGGTTCCCTGCAAGAACCGGCTGTGCTTCCTGCCCGATTGCCCAATATGCTGCTCAATGGCGCTTCGGGAATCGCTGTAGGGATGGCCACCAATATCCCCCCTCATAATATGAGTGAGCTGGTGGATGCGTTGACCTATACCATCGATCACTATGAGCAGCTTGATGATGTCACCATCGAAGACCTTCTGCAATTTCTTCCTGGGCCTGACTTTCCAACTGGAGGCGTGATCGTCGGAGATGAGGGAATTCGACAGGCGTATACCACAGGCCGAGGACGCATCGTGCTGCGAGGCAAAGCCTTCATCGAACAAAGCGACCGGGGTCGCCACCATATCCAGATCACCGAAATTCCTTACCAGCTAAACAAGACAACCCTGATCGAGCGCATTGCCACCCTAGCCCGAGAGGGCAAATTGGACGAGATCTCTGATCTGAGAGACGAATCAGACCGCACGGGGATGCGTATCATTATCGAACTCAAGCGTTCTGCCCATCCTCGCAAAGTCCTCAACCAACTCTACAAATATACCCCGCTGCAATCGACCTTTGGCGCGCAGATGCTGGCTCTGATCGACGGGGAGCCGCGCCTGCTTTCCCTCAAACGCGCTTTAAACTATTATGTCGATCATCGTCTGGAAGTGATCACCCGCAGAAGCCAGTTTGAGCTTGCAAAGGCCAAAGAACGAGCCCACATCCTAGAGGGTTTGCTCATCGCTCTGGCTAACCTAGACGATGTAGTCCAAACCATTCGCCAATCCCCCGATGTAGATACCGCTAAAGAACGCCTCGTGAGCCGCTTTGGTCTCACAGACCGCCAGGCACAAGCCATCCTTGATATGCAGTTGCGCCGCCTGGTAGCCCTGGAACAGCAAAAAATCGAGGATGAGCATAAATCTCTTCTGGAGCGTATTGAGTATCTGGAAGACCTGCTGGCTCACCCCAAGAAGATGCTCAACCTAATCAAAGAGGATTTGATCGAGCTTTCTGAAAAATACAGCGACGAACGCCGTACTCAGATTGTGCCCGAAGCCAGCGGCGATCTGCGCGATGAAGACCTATACGCCGATGAAACCTTGCTGATCACGATTACTGAACGGGGTTTTATCAAACGCGTCGACGCAAAGACATATCGTTCGCAACGGCGCGGTGGCCGCGGCGTCATCGGACATACCACGCGCGATGAAGATGAAGTGCTGATGATGTTCCCAGCGCGCACTTTCGATACGATCCTTTTCTTCTCCGATCGCGGCAAAGTATATTCTGAGAAAGCTTACCAGATCCCCGATGCTGGCCGTACTGCCAAGGGCATCTCGATTGTCAATGTGCTCAATGTGGGGCCGCATGAGACCATCACTGCTGCAGTCGCGGTACCTGATTTTAAAGCCGCGGACTTCTGTACCATGATGACGCGCAAGGGCAAAATCAAACGCGTTGCGCTCTCAGAATTCGCCGCCGTACGCCCCTCCGGATTGATAGCCATGGGCCTTGCAGATGATGACGAACTCGGCTGGGTGCGTACCACCAGCGGCGATGAAGAAGTGATCATCATCACTGAAAACGGTCAGGCCTTGAGATTCCATGAAAATGAAGTCCGCCCCATGGGACGCCCTGCTCGAGGAGTGAATGGGATCAAGCTACGCTCCGGAGATAAGGTTGTTGGCATGGAGATTGTGGAACCTGATGCCGACTTGCTAGTTGTCACCACAAATGGGTACGGAAAACGCACCCCGCTGGATGAGTACACCCCCAAAGGTCGCGCGACCATGGGCATCCTTACCATTGATAAGAACGCGGTGGCAAAAGTTGGAAAAATCACCTCGGCGCGCGTCGTCCAACCCAAGGAAGACCTGATCACCCTGATCTCGGCCAATGGCATTGTCATGCGTACCAAAGCCGATACGATTTCCCAGTATGGTCGCGCCACGCGCGGTGTTCAGATCATGAACCTGGAAGCCGATGATTATCTGGTATCCATGGCTCGGTTTGCTGCCGCTGATTTGCGCAAGGCCGGAGCGATAGAACCAGATGCCAAATAATTCTACTTATTGTAATTGAAATAGAATTCGATACAGGATATCCGGAAAATCTTCTGCGAAAGATTTAAAACATTAGCCGGTCGCTTTGCTAGAGCGACCGGCTTTTTTTATTTGGTTAATAAGGAGCTAAAAGAAAGGCAAGGAGATCTTTTCCGTAACCAGTAAGCAAAACGTGCTCAAGATACACACCATCATCAGCAGCATAACAGATATGATCAAACGCTGCATAGGAGTCATACCTAAGAACAGAGTTTGGGCGAAAGAACCCCGGTCTACATCAAAAAAATCATCATCATCTTCAAGAAATGCTGCATTATCTGCTTGTTCACGTAGATCGTCGAGCATGGCAACCTCTCATGTCTAGTGCGGTAATCGATAGTTTAGCTTATTTTGTAGAACTGTCAACCGGGCGCAGATGAATTTCTCCAACCCGGATGGACTTCAATTCCCCAGAGCGCAACCTGATCTTTAGGGAACCATCCTCGTTCAAGTTGATAATCTGGCCCTCAAGGGGCGGAAAATCGCCGCCTTCTGTCTCCGAGGTGATCACCTGCACCCAATCCCCGAGAAAGGCCAACTTCTCGCGCCAGGCTTGAATAAACTTTGGCTCCGAGAGCTTGGGTAACCATCTGAGCAATTCCGCCAGAACGACGTGTAGCAGAACCAAACGGTCTACTGGAGCGCCCAACGCAGCTTCGATGCTAGTAGCTGGGAAAGGCCGTTCGTGATGACCGGGCCAATCTTGAGGTGGTACTGAAGCAGGTGCAACATTGATGCCAATCCCCAAGATCACCGCGGATAATCGATCCCCTACCCATGAGGCTTCTGCCAAAACACCAGCGACTTTCATCCCTCCGACCAGCACATCGTTAGGCCATTTGATCTCAGCTGGGAGTTGGTACGTGCCACGGAGAGCTCTGCTAACGCCCATCGCCCCCAATCCCGTAATCCGCATGATCTGTCCGCTTTGCGCAGGAATTTCCGGGCGCAGGATCAGGCTCATTGCCAATGCAGACCCAGATGGAGTGAACCAATGGCGACTCCCGCGTCCGCGCCCCGCGGTCTGCTCATCAGCAATGACTAATGAACTATCTGGCGCGCCATTTTTTACCCACTCTGCAGCGTAATCGTTCGTCGAGCCAATTGTTTCAAAGAAACGGATCTCCCCCAACGCTAGATCGGATAAGCGAGCTTCAAGGGTTTGTTGATCCATGCCGAAATTGTACATCAAAAGCATAACATTGGCATGGAGATCGCCAGAAAAAGAGTATCGGGGCATTGAAGATGCCCCGATACTCTTTTTCTGGGCGAATTTTCTCTGCTAATATATCGGCAAACTAGGGTCTACTTCCTTTGCCCAGGCGTTGATGCCGCCCTTGAGATTTTTGACCTTGCGAAAGCCAGCACTGGCCAATACTTCCAGCGCGCGCGTGGACCGGCTACCCATTTTGCAAAAGAGCACAATTTCCTGCGCGCTATCGAGTTCATGCATTCGCGAGGCCAATTGTCCCAGCGGGATCAAATCGGCTCCTTCCAAGGCAGAGATGGCTAACTCATGGGGTTCACGCACGTCAATCAAACGCAAGCCGTTGCCCTGGGCTAGGCGGTCGCTCAACTCGCTAGCAGTAATATCCCAGCCCTCACCTGCGGAACCTTCATCATGGTCATGAGCAGGCATTCCACAGAATTCTTCGTAATCGATCAACTGGGTAACTTCAGGAGATTCATTGCACACCTTGCAGTTGGGGTTCTTGCGAAGCTTGACGAAATCGAAGGTCATATCCAAGGCGTTATAGAGCAGCAGTTTGCCAATCAATGTGTCTCCGATACCCAGGATTTGTTTGATGGCTTCCGTGGCCTGGATGCTTCCAATAGTACCTGGCAGAATGCCCAACACGCCGCCTTCAGCACAAGAGGGCACCATCCCAGGTGGGGGCGGCTCGGGGAACAGGCAGCGGTAGCAGGGACCCTCCTGCGCATAAAAGACGCTGGCCTGGCCATCGAAGCGAAAGATCGAACCATAGATATTGGGTTTACCAGTCAGCACACACAGGTCATTGACCAGATAGCGCGTGGGGAAATTATCCGTACCGTCGATGATCAGATCGTACGGCTCGGCAATGCGCATGGCGTTCTCCGAAGTGAAGATCTCGTTGTAGACATCCACCTGGATATCTGGATTGATATCCAGCATGCGCTCGCGGGCAGAGTCCACCTTGAGCGCGCCTAGCTTGGACTCGCCATGGATAACCTGGCGTTGCAAATTGGAGAAATCCACTACATCGTAGTCAACCAGGCCGATACGCCCGATGCCTGCTGCAGCCAGGTATAACGCGACTGGTGAACCTAACCCACCTGTCCCGATCACCAGCACAGAGGCAGCCTTGAGCTTCTGCTGGCCTTCCAACCCAACTTCGGGAATTAACAAGTGGCGCGAGTAGCGATGAATTTCTTCGTGAGATAGATTTGGTAGCATTTCGTTGTTCCTAACGTGCGAGAGGATCAGAGTGCGTTGTGCGCAGTTCGCAAAGAACGCACCCAATACATCACACTATCCTCCAGCTATGGAGGGGATAATTCTTAATTTATCATCGTCTTTGAGCGGGGTTTCGACGCCTTGCAGGTGGCGCACATCCTCTTCACCGAGGAAGAGGTTGACAAAGGCGCGCAAATCACCTACATCGGAATAAAGATGTTTCTTCAGCTCTGGATATTGTGATGTCAGACCATCTAAAGCTTCACCTACAGTCTGGCCTTGAACGGAAATTTCCGGCTGGCCCTCAGTGTAGGGACGTAAAGGGGTAGGGATTCTTAAAATTGGCATATTTGGTTCCTTTAGATAATTTCAGTTATTATAACTTTTCAATTGTTGGGTCTCTGGTAAACGCTGTGAGACAGTTCCGAAATAGGAGTGCGTAGCGAGCAGAGCACGCCACGCACTCCTATTTCGGAAGGATCACCCCGTAACCCCTAGAGAACCCATTTGATTGATCAACTTTGCGGTATGCGTAACGCCATGATTGATGTGGCGTGGCTGACCATTTTTATCGATGATATACGTCGTGGGCACGCTCAGCACGCCCCAGTAGTCTGCAAGATCCGTTCTTTCACTAGCATCCACCTCAATAACCTGGATATCACGTCCAAGTGTACGCTGCACTTCCTGGATCGCTGGGCGTTGGATGGTCTTACATGGTAAGCAAGATGGGGTGGTGAAATACAAGATCGCGGGGACACCCAGCTGAAAGTTTTCTAAACCACGGATTTTATGCGCGGCGCGTTTCAAAACGTACCGATTTGCCAGCCCGAATACGCCAACTCCCATTCCAGCAAGCGCCAAAGCGAATAATGTTCTGGTTAGGATTTCAATAGCCATATCGAAATTAAGTGCTGGGGCGCATTCCAGGGAATGTGCCTTCAGGAGGTGATTTTGTAAAACCAGGCAAGTTCAAACGGTTGAGCCAGTAATAAACGGCACACCCAACACAGAATCCTGCAAACAAGTTGAGCGCGGCCAGTGCCACCACGACCCAGATCAATCCCCAACCCAGAGTTGCCACACCGAGAATTAGCCCAATGCTGCCTATCAGCATAACCACAGCCCCAAACCCTTGGGCAAAACGATGGGGTTCTGGGTTATCCATTATTATGTCTGGCTTTGGCCAGCCGAAAGGTTTCAACAACCGGTAAACGAAACTAAATCCAGGTGTTTTACGTACCGAACCGATAATCATCACAGCCGTTACGGTCAAAGCCAACCAGGGCGCATCCAAGATAAAAGCGACGATATTCAGCGTGATGATCAGGGCTTGATTCATCTTCAAGGTTGAGTGGTCGACCAGGGTCAATTCATTTGTATCCATCATTCTACCTGTAAAAATATTGGCAGTGAGCAGTCAGCAGTTTTCAGTTATATCCAACTACAGAGAATTGTCTACTGCTCACTTATGACTTGAATTACTTCTTCCTCGAATTTGGAGCGATCGTCATCCAATCGCCACGAGCGAGACTCTTTTGCCTTCCCCGCATGCACGCTGGTTATAATATACGAGAACCAGGGCATAGCCCATTCACGATCAAATTCAGAGGGGCGATTGGGGTGGTCGGGGTGGGAGTGGAAAACGCCGATCACGTCCAAGCCCAGGCGTTCGGCTTGCTCTTCACCACGCAGCATATCCTGAGGGGTTAACAAATAGCGATTATGACGGGCAGAATCCTCGCGGGAATTGGGTAGAGTCAAAATTTCAGCAACCAGCCGCGAGCTGTCATCTGCACGTCCCAGCAGCAAACCGGCACCCTCTTCAGGGTAGGATGCTTCACCATGGGAATGGATTTGAGTCAAAAGATCCGATGAAATTTCTAAAATCATTTACAACTCCGTCATGACGTCTGACTTTCATTCCACAGCGCATCATCACTCAAATACTTATACCCCGCGTCGGGGAAGACGGTCACCACCACACCAGAGTCCAACTTGGAAGCCACTTGCAAGGCTGCCACTGCCGCGGCACCGGATGAGATTCCCACAAAGTAACCCTCCTGTCGGGCCAGATTGCGTACCATCTCATGAGCTGCTTCGGTGGATACTTCTACAGTGCGGTCGGGGATTGCTGGGTCGAAAATGCCCGGTTGGATGGCCGTGGGCATGTGCTTGAGGCCTTCTAGACCATGGAAGGCTGCGTCGGGTTGGGTTGCGATGATAGCGATCTCGGGATTGTATTCTCTCAAATAGCGCGCTACCCCTGTGAGTGTGCCGGAGGTTCCCAATCCAGCAATGAAGTGGGTGACTGCGCCTTGAGTCTGTTCTGCGATCTCAGGTCCCGTTGCCTTATAGTGAGCCAGCCAATTGGCAGAATTATCGTACTGGTTAGCATAATAGTATCGATCAGGCTGCTCCTCGGCCATTTGCCTGGCGACAAGGATGGCGCCATCCGAACCTTCCAGCGGGTCGGTGAAGACCACTTCAGCCCCTAAGGCGCGCAAAATAGCAACCCGTTCTGGGCTGGCATTTTCGGGCATCGCCAGAGTGACGTCGATATCCAGCGCCGCGCCGAAGGTTGCGTAGGCAATGCCCATATTGCCAGAGGTCGAATCTAGCAAACGCATCCCCGGTAATAGCTGGCATTCGAACAGCGCTGTGCGGATGATATTGAAAGCCGGGCGATCCTTGACCGAGCCACCAGGATTGAACCACTCTGCCTTGGCATAAACTTTCACATCTGAAGAGATGTCACTGGTAACTCTGCGCAAGGGGAGCAGTGGAGTATTGCCTACTGCCTTGATCAGTGCCATGCCTTCCATGTCAGTTTCTTTAGGGGCGGCGATGGGGTCTTGTAAGGTTGTTTTGACCGCTGAGGTCATGAGTTCTCCTTAATTGGAAGTTAGAGGTTTGAGGTTGGAAATTCCATTCACGAATTGGTGTATCCCAAAATCCAGAAAGAGCAGTTGCAAAATCCATTATCGAATCTCTATTCTCCAATATCCAAACAAAAACAGCCAACAGACTCGATTTCTATTCTGCTTTGCAGAATAATGGGTAGCAATAGCTCCGCAGCAAGTTATCAAATAGCTTGACTCTTGCGGGGTCGTGCCTACCCTTCGCCAGTCCGTTGGCTGTGGAATTCGCAGATATCGTCGCGAGACGGGTAGACTTACGATCCCCGCCCCATACAGATGCAGTTGAATGACATTACTTTACTCCAGCAATATTTATGAATAAACTGATATAAATTGTAGCTTCTTTGTCTGATTTGTCAAGGCCAAGTTTTCTCACGGGCTCAACAGCACTTCCACAGTCGTGATATTTACAGGTCCGGGCAAACGGCCGCCGCGTTCTGATACAACCACTCTCACCCAAGTCGGGGCGAAGATCTGATATGGGATTTCAACTGAGAATGGATTGTGCTCACCCTTCTGAGTAGGCGTTACACCCGCTAAACGCGATGCCAGGATGCGTCCGTCAGCTGCCACGATCTCTACCAACAATGGCTGCTCAGAGGCAGTGCGCGCCAACCCCTCAACCAACAGCTTATCCCCCCAGATCAATTCTTTATCTATTGGCGTTTGGATCACAACTGGAGCTAACGTATCGCTTGCCAGGCTGATATCGGCCTCACCGCTGGAAAGCAAAATCAGATCGATAGATGCCAGAGCCATGATGCGTCCATATTCATCCTGGGTCTGGATTAACAAGTGCCCTGTCTCGGCAACGCCGGGAGTTTCAAAGGTGATCTCAGTCACAACGCGTCCCTGGGGATTCGGCGTGGTGAAATTGAAGATCTTGCGATACATCAGGCGCCCATC
>CAYTKR010000164.1:0-10852 GCA_964438295.1 uncultured Anaerolineales bacterium | reverse complement strand
CTCGCGGAGATTTATGCAAGTATGTTCATCCATGCATACCCTTGAATTCCCAGATTGGAATGTTGCGATAGACAGCATCCTCTCAATGGGGCTCCGGTTTTATCATTGGTGGATTTGTTTACTCGAATCAAAAAGACCACCATTATCGGTGGCCTCTTTGATGGCGAGTGCCCCCAGGGAGATTCGAACTCCCGTTTTAGCCTTGAAAGGGCTACGTCCTAGTCCCCTAGACGATGGGGGCGTCCTACAACAAGCTCATTATTGAGCGAGCAGAATTCTACCAGACCCCTGAAAGCGGGTCAAGTAGGTTATTCAGAAATCGGCGGCGCAGGGGGTTCTTCCGCGGTGGGGCGGGAACGCCGCACCGTGCGAGATGAGCTGCCTGTCTGGGGATCTAACAACACATTCAGCCAGGTGAGGGCGCGATGATCATATTCGCGGCGGCCACACACATCACAAACCCAGGCCGGGAATTCTGGTACAGCGATGAACTCACCCGCCATTTGGGTGAAGTAGGTGATATGCCGTAACTGCAAAATGCCTGCCTGGCATTCTGGGCAAGAATAGGTTTCCTGGGGTTCGATGTGCTCTTCTTGGCTCATTGAAATTTTCTCAAACTCAGGGAGAAGCTAACGCAACCGAAGGGTGGTCTACTACACCCAATGATTCAAACGGCCAATAAACAAAGACCGCTTTGCCAACGATCAAATCTAACGGCACCGGACCCCAGCTATGAGAATCCGAAGAATTATTACGATTATCTCCTAGCACAAAAAGCTGTTCATCAGAAATCTGCCATTCGCCATTATAGGTCGGCGGGGCGTTGATATAAGGCTCATCAAGCTGACGCCCATTGACATATACTTCGCCTTCATCAATGATCACCAAATCGCCGGGCAGGCCAATGATACGCTTTATGTAATCTTGATCGGGGTCACGCGGCAAGTGGAAGACAACCACATCGCCCCGCTCGGGTTCGCCTAACTTGTAGCTCAACTTAGAGACAATGAGGAACTCCCCACTATCGAATGTAGGCACCATCGATTGCCCATCTACACGCACGCGGGCAGTAATGGCATTGATACCCAAAAACAAGATTACTGATAATAAGACTGTCTCGAGAATATCAACCAGGAATCGCCACACCCCAGGGCCGATACGTTGGGGTTGGGAGTCCTGCTCGATGGCTGGATCAGTATTGAAATCTTCCAAGGTTTTCTCCAATTTACTCGTCGCTCGATCTTTCGATCTGCGGGGCAGATTATAAAGCGCGTTCAACACTCCTGCAAGGATGAATAAACTAAAAGTTGAGATACGCTTCGCAAATCTCAACTTTTAGGAATGTGCGTGAAGAAAATTACTAGTTCAATGAAGGGATATGCAGCGAATCGATGATACCCACAATCACAGAAATCACACATCCATCGGGCTGGTTGAGGGTCGCGCGGGCACCATTCCCTTCCCGGTTGACAAGTACGGTATCGCCGATACCTGCGTGGGAATTATCCAGGGCGACGAAATCCCCCTCGGGTGGATCGCCAGGCAAGGTCAAGGGCTGTACGACCAACATACGCCGATTCTTATAATCTGGGTGGCTAATGGTGGTAACAACAGTGCCAACTACTTTTCCAATGGTCATTTCTTCTAGGTCGGAAAAAGGGTGTCTTGGGGGCGTGACCCCCCCCAGAAATTCTTTTTCGGGGATCTTGCTATGTATATTTTATGTAGCCCTCTTTGAGGGTGTAATCAAACTCGCCATCAGGCTTGACCACTAGTTCATCCACAATGCCAATCAGAGCTAGGTCTACTGGCACGAATTTGTGCTCTTTCATCGCCAGGGCAGCCTCTCGGGAGCGGACCATCACGCACAAATCGCCAGGACCAGCATAAACTACGTCCGCAGCAACCTGCAAGGGTCCAGTCGGTTCTAAATTCCTATCTAACGGCTCAACTACCAGCAGTTTCAAACCCTTTAGATCAGGGTATTTGATCGTACAGATGGCTGTTCCGCGCACGCGTCCAAAAAGCATACGATCCCTATTTTGTATTGATATTTTGCAAAACACGAGTGATGATCGTGTCGAGCAACGTTTGATCCACAGAGTCACCGAGTCGAGAGATGACAGCCTGTCGAACGCGTTGATGCAGGTCTGCGCTGGTCGCAGACTGTTGAGATGCTGCGGGGGCATTCGATGCGCTGGGAGACGATGTCTTGGCAATATTGGGTCGCTCAGGTGCGCCCGTGGGTTTATCGTGCGCTCGGACGAGATTTATTCCCAGACGCATGGCTTTATCGCGCGCCAGGTCGGTCAAGACGATATCATCGTCAACTTCTAAGGCGGTGATGCCCTGCCGGGCTAAATCTTCGATGTCGCGCTCTGTATAAAACGTTTTTGGCATGGGACACTCCTAATGATTTATCAGTCCCAGAGAAGGGTAGACAGCCAACCGGGTTGGCGGCCGAAATTAGCCCACGAAAAATTCGGCAACAAGGGGCTAGAAATCGCTGGCCACACCTTCAATGCTTTCTAAAGCCTGTATGGCAGCATCGCGGGCTGTCATGGCTTCAGACTCGATGCCCGATAACCACATACGCCCAAAGCGGCCCACAGAACTTACGTGCACAATGTTGATACTGGCTCTCTTTTCGGCCTCATTGCAGGCAAAGTTGATATAAGCAGCAGGGAAACATTCCACAACCAGCAATGTCTGCCCAGGAACCAGCATGCTGCCACGCCGCCAGCGGTTGAGCAACTGCGCCTGATAGGGATCGATGTTGGTAATCAGTTGGACCGAGGCAACCTGAGGGCGAATGCGATCTTCGACATTCAAGCCCAACCGGTCCAACACAATGGCGCCTGATTCAAGCACATCTGCCTGGCTGAGAGAGTGAATCTCAAACATCCCGAATTCACGCTCAACTACCTGTGCTCCAGGTTTGGCCTCAGTTGCCTTTACCGCGATATCCACAGTGCGAAAAACTTCGTTGCCCGGTGCCATCTCAATATACAGCGAGGCCATGCCCTCAACCGGCAGGTCTCCCTGAGTAATGGTTCCCACAAAGGCCGCGTACTGCGGCTGCATGCGGTCTAGATAACAATAACAGCGTAGAGAAAATTCACTTGCCATAGATACTCTCAATTCAAACTGGCTATCCTTATTCCCGATCGTGAATCGCAATCCCGAGGGGGGTCACGAACACGGGTTTCTCGGGAACCGAGGTTGGGATGCCTGTATATTCTTCAATCACTCGTGCCATACCAGGATATGCACAGGTACCCCCAACCAATGTGAGTTGATCGATGATGACCTTGCTATCTTGAATATGGCGAGCGGTGATACTAGCAACTTTTTCCATCACGGGGCGCAAAACAGGGAACAATCGTGCTTGCTCATCTGGGTTGGTCTTCATCGTCTCGGCGGCCTCGAAGGTAATATCATTGGCGCCCGCGACAACTAGAGAGAAATGCGTGCCACCCGTAGGCTCATCAGCCGTATAGACAACTTCGCCATCCTGCAATATCGCGATACCCGTTGTGCCACCGCCGACATCGACAATAGCGCCGTTTTGCAATCCCAGCAGGGCGTTTGCAGCCGTAGGCTCATCGATAAGTTTCGTGCATCGTAAACCCACAGCTTCGAGAACGTTGGCCACAGCCCGAACTTCGGCCGTGGGCACGCCCGGCGGATATCCACTAGCCGCATGAGTGAGTTCCACACCAAGGCGGTGTTCGACGCGCTCTTTCATCTCTCGCAGTCGGTCCACCGCGCCAATGAAATCCACCACTAAGCCATCGCGCACTACCTGGGCAAACTGGTACTCCCCTGCTAGGGGTTGATCATTCTCATCGAGGACCACCAACACCAAATAGGCAGTACCAAGATCCACGCCAACGTGTAGCTGTCCCAGGGGAGGAGAATCCAACCGAGGGGGCTCGGGGTCTGGGAGCCAACGGATGACTTGCTCTGCTTGAGCTAGCGTCTGGACGACCTCAGGTCTGGTGAGGGTATCCAGCACGATTACTTCTCGTCTCCGTTATTCTCTTCCTCTTCAGCCCCGTTTTCGCCTTCACCAGAGCGACCGCCAAAGCCGCCTTTGGTGTTTTGAGGTAGGATCATCTCGACGTTTTCGTGCGGGCGCGGGATAACGTGTACCGAAACCAGTTCGCCAACGCGCTTGGCCGCAGCCGCGCCAGCATCGGTAGCAGCCTTGACTGCGCCGACATCGCCTCGCACCATCACGGTGACGAAGCCGCCGCCGACATATTCTGAACCGATCAAGACGACATTAGCAGCCTTGACCATGGCATCGGCAGCCTCGATCGCGCCAATCAATCCACGGGATTCAACCATACCTAGAGCAATCAATCTTGGGTCTTGTGCCATAATAAACTCCTAACCTTCACTTATTTGTAACCGATCGAACGTAGAAATCCGAAAATTGGTGTACGTGGGGGGCGTACGCCCCCCACGTACACCAATTTTCGACAATTCTGGCTGCGAGGGCTTCAGCCCGAGCAGTTACACGATAAAAAACGAAACTATGCCCTCAACATTTCTTTCACAATTTCTTGAACAATCGCCTCGAGTTCGCTGGGAGAGGGCCCATATACCGGACCTGCGGGAACAGTGCTAGCCCGGAAAGCCTCTTCTGGAGGGCGCGTGGTTTCATAAGCAACCCGCTTGACGTTATACAAATGATGTACGGTTACATTATCACCAGTGATCGCACCGCCAATTCCGCCGGGTCCCAATGTCAGTGAGGGCATGATATTGGTGGTCATGCCGATCATGCCCAAAGTACCCATTGTATTGACGCCGATGCGAAAGACCGGTTTCTCCAAGCCGAAAGCCATGATAGGCTTCTCATCGGTAGCATGGATGATCAAACTATGCCCGGTACCGCCGAATTCGATCAATTCGATAGAACGATCGCAGCCTTCTTCCCACCCATTGACCTCATACCAACCCAACACGGTGGTCAATTTCTCGCGTGACAAAGGCTCGTCACGGCCAACTTTGTTTAAACTGACAACCAATATGCGCGCCTGCCCAGGAACTTGAATACCTGCCAAGCCGGCCAGATATTGGGGTGATTTTCCCACTGTAGCGACGTTCATCGCGCCTTTGGGATCAAATAGCGTTCTGCGCAAAGCCTCGGCCTGAGCTTCGTCAGCGAAATAGGCCCCCTCGCTGATCATCAGCTGCTTCAAACGGCCGGCGACGGGACGATCAACGACAACAGCTTGCTCCGTAGCGCAAATCACCGAGTGATCGAATGCCTTGCTACCCACAATATATTTGGCGGCTTTTTCCAGATCGGCGCTGCGATCGACGTAAACGGGCACATTGCCAGGTCCGACACCATAGGCGGGTTTGCCCTGCGAGTGCGCGGCGCGCACCATGGGGGTGCCACCTGTAGCCAGGATCACGGCCGTGCGCTTGTGGGACATCAGTTCCCCCGTCCCCTCCAGGCTAATTTGCGTTAGGCATTGGATCAAACCTGGCGGCGCGCCCGCATCAATGGCGGCATCATTCATCACCTTGACCGTAGCACTGGTACAGTTGGCCGCTGAAGGGTGGGGGGCGACTACAATACCATTACGCGCTTTGACAGACATCAGCACCTTGTTCATAGCTGTGGAAGTGGGGTTGGTGCTAGGGATCAGAGCTGCAACTACGCCCATGGGCCAGGCGATTTCAATAACACCACTCTCTATGCTGCCGTTGATAATCCCTACTGTCTTGACGTTTCGGATGCTCTCCCAAACATATTTAGAGCCGAACTCGTTTTTCAATTTCTTATGTTCGGGTACGCCAAAACCCGTTTCCTCGGCAGCCATGCGTCCCAGCCGTTCAGCACCGATAAATGCCGCCCCTGCCATAGCCTCACAAACGCGGTCTACCTGTTGCTGCGTAGCCGCTGCCCAGATCTGTTGGGCAGCGTACGCCTGCTCAACTGCCTGCCGGGCTTCTTGAATGGAGCGTAAATCTTTGTCGGTCTGGGTCATATCATTTTCGTTTGCTAACCACTATGAACACCAAGAAACATAGGGATCGAAGATTTTATTATTTCTTTGTGTTCCTTCGTGCGCTCGCCGAAGGCATGCTTGGCATGTGGATTTTTCCTTCAAGGTTATTTCTGATAGGTCACTGCACTGCCAACCACCATATGATCAATGACGGCCATAATCACCGCGTCAACCGGACTGTTCTTGGTGATATCCGTCTGGCGTCCACCGGAACCATGTGCAGTCAGCACAAGATCGCCAACACCAGCATCGAGCGTATCCACAGCCACATAGGGCTTACCATACACCTCGCCAGCCTCATCACACTGACGTAGGATGAGCAGCTTTCGCCCTTCGAGCTTCTCATCTTTGATGGTTGAAATCGTAGTACCAATTACTTTAGAGATAAACATAATGAAATTCCGAAAAAAAGGTATGAATGGGGTACCCTACTCATTCATTTTTTCGTCTCATTCCTTTCGAAATACTTCTTCGCCATCGACCTCTAAGTGATCAATAACAGCCATGACAACCGCATCCACTGGCGTTTCCTTTGTCCGATAGGTTTGACGGGCTGAAGAACCATGCCCAGTCAGCACAAGATCACCTACACCGGCATCGACCAGATCCACAGCCACATATGCCTTGCCTTGAATCTCACCAGTCTGATCTGCTTCCTTGCAAATCAACAGTTTGCTGCCCTTCACCCGGGGATTCTTTATCGTGGCAATGGTCTCGCCAACTACTCGTGCAATTTTCATTCGTTTCTACATATTCGCCGTTTCGTCATAGGCCGTCCGGCGTAATTTCGTACTCTACCAGCGCCAGCAAATCGAAACCCGAACGCTGGCTGGACATCTCAAGGACGCCTTGCTGGAGTTTTTCAATAGGCTTTTTCTGCTACCGGCGCGGGCGTCGCCGCACCATTAGCGTCACGTTCGCCCTGAACGATCTTCACCCCAGCGCTGGCGCCCAGGCGAGTGGCACCTGCTTCGACCATGTTCTTAGCATCTTCATAGTTTCGAACCCCACCGGAGGCTTTGACTCCAATCTCGGGGCCGACCACGCGACGCATTAGAGCAATATCTTCTACGGTGGCACCGCCGCCCGAGAATCCAGTCGAGGTCTTGACATAGTCTGCGCCCGATTCCTTCGATAAGAGGCAGGCAGTCACCTTCTCATCTTGATCGAGTAGGGAAGTCTCGATGATCACTTTGACCAAGGCACCGGCGCCATGGGCAACACGAACCACACCGTTGATATCTCTGGCAACCAGATCGAAATCCTTTGCCTTGAGCGCGCCCACGTTGATCACCATATCGATCTCCGTAGCACCATCTTTGATAGCAGTCTCCGTCTCAAATACCTTCACAGACGGAGATGAGGCCCCCAAGGGGAAGCCAATCACGGTACAGACTTTTACCTCAGTTCCACGTAACAATTCAGCACACAATTTCACATGCGTGGGATTGACACACACGGAGGCAAACTCATATTTGCGCGCCTCGTAGCATAACTGGGCAATCTGGTCATGCGTGGCATCGGGTTTCAACAGGGTATGGTCAACTAAGCGCCCCAGACTGGGATCTTCGGGAACGCCACCTAAGGACGAAGTGACCCGGTGTGCACCAGCACTAACGACGCGACCCACGCGGTCGTAACATGTGCGCACACAGATACCATCGGCGCATTCCTCGGTACAATGATCCCCTTCGGGATGTGCAGCGGTGTGTTCTTGCTCACTAAGCGCGATCAACACCTCACGGGTGATGACCTGGACTAACTGTTCTACAAATTCAACTTCTGGTGACATCTTTATTCTTGCCTTATACTTCTTTCCCTAGTGCTCTTGCACTGGGGTGGCAAGAAGGCGAATGGAATACGCCTTCTCACGCATTACTTTTCTTGCCTTTTACTCCGATAAAGAGGAGGCCGGGGAAAAGGGTATGGGGTGCAAGCCCCCACACCCTTTTTCCCGGATAACTGCTGCGAGGGCTTTAGCCCAAGCAGCTATGTATCTTCAATCGCCATGATCTTGTCTACGCGGCGGGCGTGACGTCCGCCGCCGAAATCTGTGCTCAACCAGGTATCCACGATCTGCTTGGCCAAGTTAGGGCCAAGCAAACCTGCACCCAGGGTGAGCACATTGGCGTTATTATGCTCTCTACTATTCACTGCGGTAGCGTGGTCGTAGCACATCGCTGCCCGCACACCGCGTACTTTATTGGCCGCCATACAGCTCCCTATGCCAGCACCATCGATGATGATACCGCGCCAGGCTTCTCCATGGCTGACCTGCTTCGCAACCGCGTATGCAAAATCAGGATAATCAACTGACTCTGCACTATAGGTACCGCAATCCTCAACTCGATATCCCTGCTCGGTCAGGTGCGACTTCAAGGCTTCTTTCATAGGGAAGCCGCCATGGTCTGCGCCTAGAGCTACCGTTTGTCCACCGCTCGTTTTTGGTTGAATATGAGCGGCCGGACGAGGGGTAGGGCTGGCACCTGCACCTGACGCAGGGTTACCGCTCCCCAGCATGGTCTGGCGAACGACCCGCTGCACAATCTCGTTTAGCTCAGATTCTGTCGGATTATTCATAGCCATCAAGCGCGCGACTCTGTTTCCATGGGGACCGGCAAACGACGGAAAGCGAAATTCTCTGGTCGCGTTTGGAGATGCAGGTCGGCGTAAAAGCGGAAGCGATCCGCGCGCAACTCCGAGTCAACATATTCAATCACCTGTCCAGAGGACAAGCGAGTTTCACGATGGAAAACCAATACTACGGCTGGCTGCTCTAGCTCCAGCAAGCGGGCGACCTCGTCTGTAGCCAAGTTGGCTTCAATGACCTGCTCGGCATGGTCAGGGCTTCTATCATACACCCTGGAAAGAACTTCATAGAGTGAAGCCGTAGAGAAATCATACGTCAGAATACCGGGACAGAAATCATGCGGAAGATACGAGCGCTCAATCGCCGTTGGAACGCTGTCCATCAAGCGTACTCGGTATAGATAAACGACCTCAGCCCCAAGTTGGATCTGCAGCCGCCGCGCCAGGAAAGGGTCGGCACTGATTAGTTTCGCTTCGATGACTTGGCTGGAAATTTGCTTGCCATGCCGCTGCATCTCATGGGTGAAGCCGAAGAGGTATTGTGCGGTCTTATCAAAGCGATCACCAGAGACGAATGTCCCCACACCAGGGATAGTATTCAGTACGCCATCTTTGGCCAGTTCACTGATCGCGCGTCGAACCGTATTCCGTCCAACTGAGTGGATTCGGCAAAGTTCATGCTCCGAGGGCAGGCGATCGTTGGCACTTAGCTGTCCGCTATTTACTTGTTGAAGGATCGACTCTGCAACAACCTGGTAGAGGGGTTTGGCTTGCTTTTCTTCAGCCATAGCGTTTTCGGATCTCAATATACTAACATGTTCCTACTTGTTCCTACAGGTAGGCCTATTATAGCATTTTTAAATCCCTGGAGTCAAGCCCAAATATCCCCAAGATCAGGGCTTTCTTGAATTCCAGTACTGAGAGATGCGGCAGCCACAATTCAGGTAGCAAGCCAACCCCGTTGGCGGCCGAATCAGGCAAGAAGCTTCCTTCCAATCCCGCCCAACACGATTGGACTGCATACCCATACTGGGCTCGGAGTCGAAACTACGAGTTAAAAGTACGCTCTACACTCTCTAAAAGAAACCGGGTTCCAACACCGATAAAGCTGTTGAAACCCAGATTTTTTGATTGTCAGCTCGATTTCCCCTTGATGTGATCTCTATGTCGTCTTGATGTACTCTGCCATCTTTTCGAAAGCTTGTTCCCAACCGCCGCCAGCACCCGAGTCTGCCGGCACACCAACATGCGTCATAATCATTTTCGTGCGCCCACCTAGATCTTCTAATACCACGGTGACTTCAGTTGTGGCAGGATACCCTTCGGGCATCCCCAGGGCAGAAGGTGAAACCAAATTACCATTTTCATCAGCCGGGCTCTCCGTATAAACCAGCCGTTCGTTCGGAACAATTTCGGTATATTCTCCTGTCGTCCACATTTTCATGCTGCCATCGGGGGATGACATGCAAATCAGTCGCTTGCCACCAACGCGTAGATCCATTTCGGCAACGGGCACACTAAAGCCATGTGGACCATACCAGTTTTTGAAATGCTCAGGTTGTACCCACATTTGCCAGACAAGGTCTACGGCAGCATCGAAAATACGCTCAATTACCACTGCATCTTTTGAAATAGTGCTCTCATTCATGCTCTTTCTCCTTACCAATAACTTGGTTGATATAGTTGTCCATTTGGTCAAGACGTGCCTCCCAGATATGGCGGTACTGCTCTGCCCAATTGGAAATTTCCTCTAATGGTGTTACATCAAGTGTACATGGTCGATATTGGGCTTTCCTACCCTGGAAGATCAACCCCGCACGCTCTAATACTCGGATATGTTTCGAAATGGCGGGTAAACTCATATCAAACGGCTCGGCGAGTTCGCTCACCGTTGCTTCTCCTTCTGCCAACCGTGCGAGGATTGCCCGCCGCGTTGAGTTCGCCAACGCTGCAAATGTCAGGCTTAGTCTATCATTTTCGCTCCTCATAATTTGGATTTACCTTATTGGTTTTTCTAAATTGCCGATGAAATCTTCCATGACTAATTCTAAATAGCTTATATTTAACCAACTGGCTAATTAACCGATTGGTATAATAAAATACTATCATTTATCTGTCAAGTCCTGATTCCCGCGAATCACGGTAGAAGTTATCAGATTTTTGGGTACTGGGCGTGTTAAGTGTTTTGCGGTTTGTGGCTTGAAATAATACTGACCGGTTTCACCGCAAAA
>CAYTKR010000163.1:0-10950 GCA_964438295.1 uncultured Anaerolineales bacterium | reverse complement strand
GGGGTCACAATAAAAACACCAGGCATTGCCTGGTGTTTTTATTGTGGTCAATTGAAGCTCGAATTGGAGTTTACATCCCGCACAAGCTCATTTGCAAACCGAAGCTTTGCACCTAGTCACCTTGCAAGATCAATACTTTTTTTGGGGGGCTATCGAGCCAGCTTCGAAATCGGGTTTTGTTTTCCCCCTATGATCCTAATTTGACACGAATATTGAATATCACCCAAAAGGATTATTCGCGAATAATCCACTAGAGCGATTGCATTGGGGACAAGCTTTGGTAGCATATCTCCAACAAAAATAAAATTCCGAGTCCTTTGGCCTACGGCAACGCTATGGCCAACTGACCACCCCCTCCGGCGAGGGGCGGGTAAGGATGGAAACATCCTCGCCTCCCGACGTTCCACTAATATTGGAACCGAATTGGAAAGGATTATCTGTGATTTCTATATATCCCTCGCCAGCAAACTTGCTGGCGAGTACCTTTTTAAATCAAATGACACCAGGAGTGTGGATTGTTAGTGGTCCACGGGGAATTGGGAAAACCACCTGGTGCACAAAGGTCACTGAGAAGGCCCAATCTGCAGGCCTATCAGTAGCTGGAATTTTATGCCCTGGGGAATTTGAGCATGGCAAGAAAACGGCCATCCATTTAACCGATATATCCACACGAGAACAACGCCAACTGGGTAAGCATGTTGCATATTGTAAGGACGGTATTCGTGTGGGAAATTGGTTGATTGATGAACGTGCTATCGCTTGGGGGAATCAAATTCTAAGCGATGCCATCGGAAAAGAACTGCTCATCATCGATGAATTAGGGATATTGGAATTCGAAAGATCCGGCGGATTCCAGGAAGGGATGCGCATATTGGACAATGGTTGCTATAAATTGGCTTTGGTGGTCATTCGTCCTGAGTTGATAGAAGTCGCATTAGCACGCTGGCCAGGAGCCGAAATCATTTATATTGGCGAGAAGGCCGTATGATTAAGTTACACAACCTCTCCATCGATTATGGGAATGACCCTGTGGTAAAGGATATAAACCTGGAGATTGCTGCCGGGGAGTGGGTCCTGATTACTGGCCCCTCGGGTTGCGGAAAGAGCACCCTGGCCTATGCCTTAGGCGGGATGATTCCCCAATCTATTCCTGCTCGGGTCAAAGGCCATGTCGAGGTGACCGGATTGAATACCCAGACCAACGCCATGCGGGATATCGTACAACAGGCAGGGATAGTGCTCCAAAATCCGTCATCTCAGCTTTTTCACCTGAAAGTTGAAGATGAAATTGCATTTGGGCCACGAAATCTGGGACTTGAGGATAAAGATGTCAGCCAGCGTGTTGATTGGGCATTGAAGGCCACCGGCTTAGAAACGCTGCGTGATTGTAAACCATCTGAGCTTTCTGGTGGGCAAAAACAGTGTCTGGCCATAGCATCTATATTGGCCATTCGCCCGCGTATCCTGATCTTAGATGAGCCTACAGCTTCTTTAGATGTGCCCAGCACTCGCAAGGTTTTAGATACGCTAAGATCCCTCAATGATGTTCACGGCGTGACGATCGTGATTATCGAACACCGCCTTGCAGATGTTTCACGCATGGCCAGCCGGCTGATATTTATGAACAATGGGCGGATTGTTGCCGATGGTCACCCAGATGTGATCCTGTCAGATCAGTGTTTGCGGAATGATTTGGGGTTGCGTCGCCAGACGCATGAACCCATGGCTGCCTGGGAGGCCTTGATTACGTCAACAAAACTGCACCCGATTGACCAAGAACCGTTATTGACCCTGGATAACATCTCCGCTGGATACAACCGCAAGAAAACTATCCAGGATGTCAACCTGAAAATTTTTCCCCGGGACTTCGTTGCCCTGGTGGGCAATAACGGTGCTGGCAAATCCACGCTGGGATTGGTGGCTGCTGGACTTTTGAGACCGCTTGTTGGGCAGGTGCGCTTTCAAAACGGGGATAAACCAAAACCAGGCCTTGATGTGGCAATGCTTTTTCAGAATCCGTCGGACCAGTTATTTGCCGATTCGGTTGAAGAGGAAGTAGCCTTTGGCCCTCGCAATTTCCAACGCTTTGATGCCGATCAACATGAACAAATCCTGCACGAAGCTGATTTGCTGCATCTGAGGGGAAGTCGCCCATTGATACTCTCCGTAGGACAGCAGCAGCGCACTGCGCTGAGTGCTTGCTTGGGCCTTCGACCTCGACTACTTATCTTGGATGAACCAACCCTGGGTCAGGACTGGGGGCATCTGCAACGCCTGATGGATTTCTTGCAGCTTCTCAACCAGCAGGGTACGGCAATCTTATTGATTTCCCATGATTACAAATTGGTACATAGGTATGCCCAGAGGGTTTTCCTGATAGAGAACGGTCGAATTCGGCTGGATGGGCAATTCGACAAAACACATACTCCCAAAATTACCCCTCCTGTATTTGACCAACAAGGAATGATTTATGAAACTATCAACGCGTGAACTTACAACCATTGTCGTGTTTGGCACCTTGTGGGGGATTTCTGAGATCAGTCTTGGATCAGTACTCAAATCGCTAAATATGCCTTTCAGTGGGGCAGTGCTTGCATCTATCGGTCTGACGGTCGCCCTGGTTGGACGAGCCTTCGTCCCCAAAAAGGGATCTACCTTGTTTATTGGTGTGATTGCTTTGTTGCTAAAATTGTTCAGCCTGGGTGGAGTGATCATTGGTCCAATGATCGGAATTTTTACCGAAGCCTTAGTCGTCGAGATCGTTCTATCGTTTACGAGTGAACCACGACGTTTCTCATTCATGATATCTGGTGCAGTAGGTGTGGCTTGGGTTCTCTTACAGCCTTTTGTGACGGGCCCACTACTTTTTGGGCGCAGTCTTTTCGTGGTCTGGTTGGACCTGTTGGATTTTGGGAGCAGGTTGCTAGGAATAGATGGGAGTGCAGCGCTATGGATCGTTATATTAATTCTAGCAATCTATTTAGCCATTGGCAGTGCTGCTGGTTGGTTGAGTTGGGATGTTGCCCGTCAACTAAAGTCGCGTATAGGTTGGTCTCAAAAAGAAAGTCTGGTGTTATAGATCGATTCAAACGACTTGAAATTTCTTATTGGACGCAGATTGTAGCAAACAAAAGGAAATGAGTATCGATTCGTGTATTTACCTGCTTGTCTGAATAAATCAGAGTTCGAAACATAACAATAATTTACGAAAGAAAATAAATCATGAAAAAAATTGTACTTCCCCTAATAATTTCAATACTGCTAATTTCGGCGTGTGCTCCTGCACAAGAGCAAGATTCGAGCACACCCGCCGAAGCCGCCCTACTAGTGACTGCAGGCGAGAATCAAACAAACTTCAGGGTCGAAGATTTGCAGGCCCTTCCCACATCTGAAGCAACCTTCAAAGATGTGGTTTACCAAGGCGTGACAGTGTCGGCGCTCCTCCAAGCGGTAGGCATCGATCCTGACGAAATAAAGGCCCTCAGAGCCGTCGCCGCGGATGGCTATTCCGTCAATTATGACCCAGCCCAGATCGTCAAGGACAACGTGTTGGTGGCTATCGCGCTGGCGGATGGCAGCCCTCTGACTGCGGATGATGGCAACTTCCGCATGGTGCTTCCTGACGAAGAAGGCAACCAAAATTTGCGCATGCTGGTAGAACTGCAGGTTATCCAATGATCAACCAGAAAAGTCTCCCACTGGAGCGTGTGAGTGGTCCAGAAAAACTGGGAACAATCGGTTACCTGGTCATTTTTGCCTGGTCAATCGGCATGGTTTCTCTGGCTCCACCGGAAAGCATGCTCCTGGTGGGTGGTTTGTGCATTCTGGTGGCATGCCTGGTCTACCAACGGGCATTCCGCCGGATTTTCCAATTGCGCTGGTTGATTATGATTGCTTTGCTTGCACTCCCGCCAATCTTCTTCTTGGGCGATCTGGATCGCAGTATTGGGGGGATCACCTACTCTTCGGTTGGACTGGAAAACAGCCTGCTAATTGTAGTTCGGGTAATTGTCATACTGGTTTCAGTGGATGGTTTCACCAGTTCGGTGGATATCGCTTGCCTTGCTGGCCTGCTCGAACGCTTTGGCTTGCGCGGTCTGGGTTTTTCGATGGGTGTAGCGCTCAACCTTTTACCCGCCTTGCAGACCTCGGCCATAAATACCTGGCACAGTCTGTGGATGCGCGGCGGATTGAGGGCTCAGCGCTGGCGTGGGTTGCGTCTGTTGTTGCTAACGATCATCACAAATGCACTGCGACGGGCCGGCGAAATTGCAATAGCCGCCGAAGGTCGTGCCTTCTGTCCAGATCAATGCCGCGCCATGCCATTGCATTCGGGGCATTTAGACCGGGCAATTTTGGCCAGCGCGCTAATTATGACCCCAATGCTTCTCCTTTTGTAGATGACATTGTCAAGATGCTCAAAAGAAAATATGCAAATTCCTCTTATTACTATCATTGGTAAATCAGGCTGTGGAAAGACCACTCTGCTAGAAAAATTAGTCGCTGAATTGAAAAGCCGCGGCTACAAATTGACCACAATCAAACACCATTCTCATCGTGGGTTTGGCATTGATAAACGCGGCAAGGATAGCTGGCGTTTTGCTCAGGCAGGCAGTGATCATGTCATCATCGCCTCGCCTGACAAGATTGCCTCTTATCGCAAGATCGAGCGCGAACTCAGCCTGGATGAAATCGTTGCTGATATCTCAGATGTAGATTTGATCCTGACCGAGGGCTATCGTCAAGCGGAAAAACCGACTTTGGAGGTAGTGCGTGCAAAGAACAGCCGTGAACTAATCGGCAACCAGGAGCAACGTTTTGCAGTTGCAGCGGATTTCCCGCTTGACCTGGGTGTGCCCCGCTTTGGGCTGGATGATGCAGGGGGTATTGCTGATTTGATCGAAGGTCGCTTTCTGCAAAGATGATTTCTTATCACGAGGCCTACCGGCTAACGCTTGAGAACATTCAGTGTCTACCAGCGGAAAATGTACCTATGTTTTCCGCTGTTGACCGTATTCTGGCCAGTGACCTGTTTGGAATGGTGGACTCTCCCTCTGCTGATGTCTCACTCAAAGATGGCTACGCGGTTCATTCATCCGATATCGCCACATCCAGCTCAGATTCCCCCGTCTCCCTACATGTGCTTGGCACCGTTGCAGCTGGCGATACCTGGCTAGAACGGGTGCAACCGGGTGAAGCGGTGCGTATATTGAGCGGCGCTCCTATCCCACATGGTGCGAATGCTGTGGTGGCTGAGGAATTCACTCAGGGATCAGGCGATACACTGCTCGTGATGAACGATGCTCATCCAGGCCGCAATATTTTGCCCAAAGGGAGTGATGTGCGCGTTGGAGAGCTGTTGGCAAAGCAAGGTGACCAGCTAGATCCGCCCATGGTTGGCCTGTTGGCGGCGGCTGGCAATAAAGACCTGCCTGTCGTCAGGCAACCCAAGGTGGCCATATTGGCAACCGGCGATGAGGTGGTTGCTCCCGGGGAGCCATTGTTGCGAGGCAAGCTATATGCCAGCAATTTGATCACGTTAGGGGCTTGGTGCCGACGCTATGGATTTGAGTTTGAGACGTTTGTGGTGCCGGATAATGCCAGTCTGATTCGAGAGAAGCTGCTCGTCTGTTTGAGAGAATACGATACAGTCTTGACCAGCGGCGGAGCCTGGAGCGGTGATCGGGATCTGGTCGTGCGTTTGCTGGATGAGCTGGGTTGGGAGAAGATTTTTCACCGGGTGCGCATCGGGCCCGGTAAGGCAGTGGCTTTTGGCTTATATCAGGCCAAACCGGTGTTCTGCCTGCCTGGCGGCCCGCCCTCCAATCATATGGCATTTTTGCAGTTAGCCCTGCCAGGGTTGCAGAAAATGTCTGGAGCCCGAGAAACAGGCCTAACTATGCGCGCGATGCGCCTTGCGGAACCCCTCAGCGGGCAGGTAGACTGGACGCAGTTCGTCTACGGTCGCCTCGAAGAGACATCTGATCTGCCTTTGTTCTACAGGTTGGATCCACCCAGTCGTTTGCAAATGATGGCCTCAACGGAGGCTATCGTAAAGATTCCTGAAGGGCAATCTACCATTCCTAAGGGGCAAGTTGTCCATGGGCAATTATTGACTTAACTCTTATTCTTTGACGGTAACGACTTGGAGAATTTTATGTTTGGAATTTTTTTTTACCACAATAAAGTGACCTTGATTTGCTGCTCCTTGATGGTTTTGTTGTCCATACCAACTGGAGTGGCAAAAAGTGTTGCAGGACCAAATCGAGTCTATGGATCTGAGAATGCACTTGAATGGGGAAATATGGATGTCTCACCAACGCCAACGAGCGAAGTCGCGGCTAAACCAGATGAATATTGTGTCTATGAGCGCGAGGGTTATTTATTCTATGTCACTGAGAATGGCGAACTCACTCGGGTACATTCAGTAAATATGAGTGAGACCAAGATATTAGCAACAGTGTCTGTAGACGTGGAATTCTCCTATTTCGATCTGGCCCCTATGGGTGACGTAATCGTTTATGCGCAAGGGCAAGATGACCAACAGGAATTGTTCCTCATGGATAATGAGGGTGCCGCGATTCGCCAATTAACCCAGGATCAGATTGGACACCTTTGGCCTCGTTTTTCTCCAGATGGGGACAAAATTGCTTTCAGCAGTTTAATGGACCAGACTTACGATATCACCATAGTAGATTTAGAAGGGAATAAGCTAGCTTTCTTCGACGTCGATACCTGTCGTGCAGATCTGGACTGGTTGGATAATGATCATTTATTGATAACGGTTTGTGCGAACCATACTGATATTTCCATATTAGATCTTTCAAATGGCGAAATTACGGCATTGATCAGCGAGCCAGGCCAAGAGTTCGCGCCGAATTCAAGCTCAGATGGCAAAAGTGTTTTGTACACATGTATGGAACCAGGCGAGTCAGATACTGAGATTTGTGTTTTCGATATTGCCTCTAGAAAAATTTCCCGTTTGACGGACAACTCCATAAATGAATATGATCCTTCGTGGTCAGCGGATGGCAACTTGATTGTCTATACGGATAGCAATGGGATTAATGAAATGCTGGTTGATTGGAGTAATCGAGCTGTTTTACTCGAAACTGAATCGATTATCCGCCGGCCCATCATTTGGAACCTATCCGAGGTGCAGAAACTCTGTGAAAACGAAACAGTCACCGGATCGGAAGATCAGCCAGCGGGATCTTATGAGGATATGAGCAATAGAGAATGTAGTTTATGTCATGATGGCGTCCACCAAACACATATGGAGAGAGGCGTAATAACAACCGAATATCGCTGTCAGGATTGTCACCGGGATGTGAACAGTATCCATACAGGTTTGGATGATTCTTGAGCTACTGGAGGCTAAATTAGCAAGACAATGCGAGTATCTACTCAGATGCTAATCAACCTTCCCACTATTAGGATTGTTAGGGAGTATGAATATCCTTTTTCGAGAATTCTCAGCAAAATTGGCCCCTAGAAAAATTATGATTTAAATCATCCACTAAGTCATTAATGCATGATATACAGCACATGAAATCCATCCGATGACATGCTAGAATTGCTCGATTTTCCATCCTTTGGATGGACACTAGCACGTAATTGCTCATTATCCTATGATGCCGATAATCTTCTTTGTAAATGGTTTATCTTTTGGAGGTCTGGGGCTGGCTGCCTATTTGCAGACGCGCACTGGTGTCGATTTCCCCCTCAGAAAGCACTTGCCCTGGTTGGCGGCGTTTGGGTTTATTAGCAGTATTATCAGTTGGGTGGAAATGTTTCTATCCAGTGGAATTGGCGATACTCTCACCAATCCACTGGCAATCCTGAGATTGATCCTTCAGCCTCTAGTTGGTCTGATCTTGTTGAAGTTTGGCTGGGGATTATTCAAACAAATGGCGCCTTTACCGGCGTGGATGAGTTATATTCCGGGTATCCTGATCGTCCCCCTAGCATATATTATTACCTACGCGGCAACCACATTTATCACTCCTTCCCCCATCGGAATCCCCATTGATATTTGGTCTCGCTATCTGCTCTATCTGCCCGGGAGTATCATTGCCGGGGCTGGCTTTATGCGGCAGTGGAAAATTCAACGCAAGCAGGGCCTTCATGATGTGGCCATGCTGATGTTTGGGGCAGGAATGGCATTTCTAATTGAAGCCTTTGTAGTTGGGCTGATTGTTCCAGCAGCACCTTATGGCCCAGCTTCTTACTACAACTATGATCGAGTAGTTCACAATGCATTTTTGGGTGAACAATCCATTCCCCTAAAATCGTACGGTCTTTCTGCCTGGCTAGATTATGAGCAAGTATTGAATGTGACCGGGCTTCCCATTGAGTTTTGGCGAATGTTGTCAACTTTCGCAGTAACCTTCTTTGTGGTACGAGGTTTGGGTGTTTTTGAAGCCATTCGCAAGCGACAGTTGGCTGAACTCCAGGAAGAGCGCGATCGCGCCCAAGCAGAGGCCTATCAAATCCATATCACGGCAAGAAAAACAGCCGAAAATTGGACAGACGCTCTGGTGGCCATCAACCGTCAAATCACGCAGTTGATGAACGTTGACACGATATTACTGGAAATTGTGAGAACTGCCCAGAATCTCTTGAATTCAGATTTCGTGGGACTTGGTCTAGTTAATGAAGATTGCTCTAGGTTGATGTTGAAATGTCATTGCTACAACGATAACCCACAAATAATTAACTCAACCTTGCTTATCGATAATCCGTTGATATTTGAAGCTGTGCATTCAAACCAATCCTACCGATCTCAAGATGATGTCCCTGCAGAGATGCTTGAAGGAGTACACCCGCTTCAGCATTCACCGATCCGGGCAATTGCAATCGTACCGCTTGAATTAGAAAACCAAGCCATTGGAGCTATCTGGATCGCCAGATGCGACGAAAGCAGCGACGCCTACTCCGATACTGACCTGGTATGGTTGGAGTGCCTGGCAGATCAAGTTGAAATTGCCATTCAACATGGTTTAGTGATGTCTAAATTGCAATCTCTTTCGGTTGTGGAAGAACGGTCTCGAATTGCGCGCGAAATGCATGATGGCTTAGCGCAGGTTTTGGGGTATTTGAATCTGCAAGTGCAAACCCTACAGGCTCTATACAAACAAGGAAAAGATGAAGACTTGCAAATCGAACTTGGGCATATGCGTCAGGCAGTTCAAGGTGCTCACGCAGATGTTCGTGAAAATATTCTGAGTTTACGCACCACGCTTGCCAATGAAGAAGGACTGATGTCTGCTGTGGATGAATACCTGGAGGAGTTTAGTATCCAGACCGGTCTGGATGCGAAATTCTCCAACGAGATTGAGGGAACATTGAACCTGGCTTCGATTGCAGAGGTGCAGTTGATCTGTATTCTGCAAGAAGCCCTTGCCAATGTCCGCAAGCATGCCAGGGCATCGCGTGTCGATGTACGACTCTTGAAAAACATCGAAGAAGAGGCAGATTATATTTGCATGATGGTCATCGATAATGGCGTTGGATTTACAATGGAAGACTCCAGTCGCACGTTCGGCTTGCAGACCATGCGCGAGCGCGCACATAGTGTAAAAGGTAAGCTGGAGGTGAATTCATCTCTAGGCAATGGAACAAAAATCATTAGCAATCTCCCCTGTCTGAAGCCTGAACAGTCGCATGAGCATAGTATCATCCTTTCCTAATTCCATGTGCATTTTGAAAGTCATCCTTACGAGCAGACTATGAATTTGAGAGAATGGGCATTACCAACATACACAATCTTGATGCAGTTATCAATTGGTGCGCTTTTTTCGTTGTGGGTGATTCGGAAATCGGGCAGTTCAAAATATGGCGAAGAGAAAATGGATCGCATTACATTTGCGCCGATTCTGATTATTTTTTCTACCATGATCATGGCGATGATTGGTTCGCATTTTCATTTGAGTAAACCCTATCGATCGTTTTTAGCGATACGAAATTTTCATAGCTCGTGGTTAAGTCGCGAAATTGTGTTTACGCTCATCGTTTTTGTACTCACTGGCATGCTCTTATTTTTAATTAGAGTTCCAAGCAGATTTCAGCGTCTAAAGCGAATACTTGGCTGGAGCGCCATCCTGGTGGGTTTTGCTACTATCTATTCCATGGCGAATATCTATTTATTGCCCACCCAAATTGCATGGAATTCACCTGCGACGATAGTCTCGTATTTTGTGGTTATGTTGCTCTTGGGAACGAGTTCGCTGTTCGTAATTATGTTGATGGATTTACGTTTTTCGGAAAGTCGATCCTCCAAAATCGTGGCCATCCGTATCCAAATCATAAAAAAAGCAATGCCTTGGCTCACAGCAGTTGCATCAATTGCGGCAGTTTTGAATATTTTGCTTGTGGTTTATCAAATTGACCTTTTACGCAACACGCAACTGGCATCCGCTCAAGCCAGTTTACAGCTCATGCTTGAACTCTATCGGCCTTTGCTGGTGGGGCGTTTTGTTTTTACTATTATTGGTATTGCCTTGCTGGTTGGAATCGTCAGGTACTTCATCACCAGACAAAAACCCATCAGGAAACTGTTTGGGCCGGTTTATGTTGCCAGTTTGCTGATACTGATCGGAGAGATTCTAGAGCGGTTCTTGTTTTATGCTACCCATGTCCGCATAGGAATTTAATTTGATTGGAAGGCAGGTGTATCGAAATCGTTTTACTATGTCCAATTAGCGAATAATTCCGACCACCTTAAGGAAATGCCGGAAAGTATCCCAAGATTAAAAGTGAGAAATTTCCGACATTTGCAAAGGTTTTGCGGAAAAAAGCGGTTAGTAATTTTTGCAAACCACGAACCGCAAAACACTTAATCGTATTTTGACGTCATCAAAGTTGAAATAAATAATGGTTCTCTAGGAATTGCCGGGGCGATTCCCCAGATTTAGGGGTGAGTGGGGTGCTCCGCACCCCACTCACCCC
>CAYTKR010000162.1:0-10960 GCA_964438295.1 uncultured Anaerolineales bacterium | reverse complement strand
CACCCCCCTATATTCCGGCGGAACCTGAACAAAGTATTCGTGATAAAAAATTTAACATTTAGAAAGCATACCAATTTTAGGAGGTACTTATGATTATGGAGAAATATGGAGACCCATTGTTGATGACGAAAACGCAGTTAATGGTTGAGTTAATGCGCTGTGAATATTGTGAAGAGCAGCCTTGCACTCAGGCTTGTCCCGTGAATTGCTCGCCTTATGATTTCATCATGGCCGCGCGCGAAGGAAACCCTTCGGATATCCAGCGTTCAGCGGGTGAGATCATGAAGAACAATCCCCTGGGTGGTGTGTGTGGTATGGTCTGCCCCGATTATCACTGCATGTCCGCCTGTTCACGCAAGCTCTTCGATGGAGCTATCGACATCCCCAAGGTTCAAGCGACCATCGTTGAGATGGCCAAACGCCTGGGTGGCATTCCCGAGTTTGCCAAGCCTGATGCCAATGGTAAAAAAGTGGCTGTCATCGGTGGGGGTCCAGCTGGGATTGCAACCGCGGGGTCGTTAGCCCAACTTGGGTATGCCGTTGATATCTTCGAGAGACGTGCTGAACTCGGGGGCATGATGGCCCTGATCCCAGACCACCGTTTGGATAAAGACGTCATGCGTAGTGATATCGAGTTTGCCCTCTCTCTGGGTGAAATCAACGTCAAGACTGGCGCAGTTGTAGAGAGCCCTCAGGAGTTGTTAGATAAAGGGTACGATGCTGTTTGTGTCGCTGTGGGCCTATGGGAGCCCTTCAAACTGGGTATCGCGGGCGAAGACTTGGCACTCGGAATGGCCGACTTGCTCTCCGATCCAGGTGCTCATACTTTCAGCGGACGTGTCGCCGTCGTTGGAGGTGGTGCGACTGCCCTGGACTGTGCCGTTGCCGCCAAAGAGCGCGGCGCAAAACATGTCGAGTTGTTCATGCTGGAAAAATTGTCTGAGATGCCACTGACAGCCAAAGAGCGTTCTGAATTGCTTGAGTACGATATCGAGGTCAATGGTCGCATCCGCCTGCAGAGCATCAAGCCTGGCATGGCCATTGAGACCATGAAGGTGCAGCTGGCTGAAGGTAAGACATTCAGCCCGGCAAATATGGACGATGTCCCTGGGACGGCGGGTGTGCGCAAAGGTTTCGATGCCGTGGTCATCGCTATAGGAATGCGTGCCCAGTTGTCGCTAGAAGAAGCCGATGGCGTGTTCTTTGCCGGCGATATGATAACGGGCCCCAAGACCGTCGTCGAGGCTGCGGCTTCAGGTAAAAATATCGCCACGGAGATTGATGCCTATATCCAAGGCCAAGAGAAACCGGTCATCGAATCGCCGATCAAATCCTATTACACCTTGCCTGGGTTTGATCCTGTGCCAGTGTCATTGGAGACAGACTTTTTTGGTCGGCCCATCAAATCACCGTATTTGCTCTCGGCCGCGCCACCCACAGATGGCCATATCCAAATGACAACGGCTTACGAGGCGGGCTGGGCGGGAGGCATTATGAAGACTGCCTTCGATAATCTGCCCATTCACATTCCTTCGGAATACATGGTCACCTTTGGCGAGCATACCTATGGGAACTGTGACAATGTCTCCGGACACACCCTGGATCGGGTCTGCAGCGAGATCGAGCGCTTGATCAAGGAATGGCCCGACCGCTTGACCATTGGTTCCACCGGAGGCCCGGTCAGTGGTGATGACGAGGCAGATGCCGCCGGTTGGCAATCGAACACCAAGAAGCTCGAAGCAGCCGGCGCGATGGGGATTGAGTATTCCCTCTCTTGCCCGCAAGGTGGTGACGGCACCGAAGGAGATATCGTCTCTCAGAATGCTGCCCTGACGGCCAAGATTATTGATTGGATTATGCAAGTTGGCGATCCTGAAGTTCCCAAGCTCTTCAAGCTGACCGCAGCGGTGACATCGATCGTGCCCATCATTTGGGCGATCCGCGATGTGATCGAGCGTTACCCCGGTGCTAAAGCGGGTATTACCCTGGCGAATACGTTCCCCACATTGGCATTCCGTCCGACAAATGGAAACAGCCCCTGGGATGAGGGAGTCGTAGTTGGAATGAGCGGAGAGGGCGTAGCCCCAATCTCCTACCTGACCTTAGCGAATGCTGTTCCTCACGGCGTGATGATCTCTGGAAACGGTGGCCCCATGGATTACAAGGCGGCCATGAATTTCTTGGCCCTGGGTGTCAAAAACGTCCAGTTTTGCACCATCGCCATGAAGCACGGCTATGGGATCATCAAGGATCTCGAGTCGGGTACAGCTTTCCTGATGCAGGAACGCGGGATCAAGAGCATGAATGAATTGATCGGCATTGCTCAACCCAGCCCGATCACAGATTTCATGGACTTGACGCCTGTCAAGAAGGTTTCGTCCTTCGATGAAGACTTGTGTGTTTCGTGTGGCAACTGCGCCCGCTGCCCGTATTTCGCCATCGAGTTGGACGAGAATGGGATCCCCCACTCAGACCCAGCGCTGTGCATCGGCTGCTCGATCTGCGCAAAGAAATGCTTCGTGGGTGCCATCACCATGCGTGAACGCACCCCCGAAGAGCACGAAATGTTGTTGGAACACTAGAGAAGAAGTAACCACAGATGAACAGGATGAACGCAGATGAGAAAAAATCTGATTTATCTGTATTCATCTGTGGTTCCAAATCATTTAATTTATTGGTAAAGAAAGGTTGGTGAGGTTATGGAACGTGCAGGACTATATTTACAAGATGCTCATGATATCCGCGATGGCGTGGATTGCGTACGCTACGCTGAGGAGATGGGCTTCGAAGCTGTTTGGCAGGCAGAGTCCCGTTTGGTTCGAGATGCCATTGTGCCCATGGCGGCTTATGCCGCAGCCACTGATCGGATCCATGTGGGTTCGGGTGTGATCAACAATTGGACTCGTAACATTGGCTTGCTGGCATCCACATTCTTGACACTGGATGACCTGGCGCCCAATCGCATCATTTGTGGGATTGGTGCCTGGTGGGATCCGTTGGCAAAGAATGTCGGCATCGAGCGACGCAAACCCCTCTTGGCAATGCGCGAAACGATCGATGTCTTCAAGCGCCTGATGAGCCTGGAACGGGTTACATTCCATGGAGAGTTTCATCAGGTCGATAATATCGAGCTAGATGTCGTCCATGGTCGCCGCGAGCCGCGCCATGTGCCCATTATGATCGGCGCAACCGGCCCCAAGATGACCCAGCTGGCAGGCGAGATTTCTGACGGAATTGTGCTCAACTATTGTGTTCCGGTTGAATACAACGATGTTGCCATGGATCATCTGGCTGCAGGCGCCAAGAAAGCTGGCCGCGACATCGACGATATCGAGCGACCACAACTTGTTGTCTGCTCGGTAGAGCACGATCACGATGAGGCCATTGAAGCCACGCGCGTTCTACTGACCCAATATCTGGCACAGCAGCCGCATATTGCCAAAGCGTCTGGAGTCTCCAGCGATGTTGTCGCTGAGATTCAATCCATCCTGGGCTGGCCTGCCACGCACGAGCAAATTCAGGCCGCCAAACACCTTGTTCCAGATGACCTGATCTACCGCATCACAGCCTCGGGCACACCCGACGAGGCCGTTGCGAAAGTTCAAGAATATATTGATCACGGTGCTACCTGCCCGATCTTGTATCCAGTAGGCGGCAACATCAAACTACTCATAGATACTTTTTGCCCTCAATGCTAAAACTGCCCAATTCGAATAATTGTTTTGTATGTGGTGTAGAGAATGATTATGGTTTACACCTGGAGTTCTATAAAACGGATTCAGGAGAAGTTGTCGTAGATTATGTAGTCCCCGACCATTTTCAAGGCTATCCAGGTATTGTGCATGGTGGCATTGTTGCTTCTCTTGTTGATGAAGTGTTAGGCCGTGTTCACATGGGACCCGATCCAGACAACCCTAGGTTTATGTTTACGGCTCGGATGAATGTGCAGTATCGAAAAAACGTCCCCACAGGAGTGCCCATCAAGATCGTGGGACGCGCCCTGAACAGTAAGCGCCGTACCGCCACATCCGAGGCAGAGATCTTAGGTCCAGATGGAGAAATATTAGCGGAAGCTGAAGCCCTGTTGGTTGATGTACCGCCCGATAAGTTAGCGGGCGTAGATATGGATGCACTGGGCTGGAAAGTTTACCCAGACTAAATTGAATGGTGAAATGCTTATGATCATTGAATACCATCGTCCAGACAAAATCGAAGATGCCTTGAAGTTGCTAGGCAGACCCGAACCGGTGACCGTCCCTCTGGGAGGGGGAACGATCCTCAACCAGCCCTCAGAAATGGCGGTGGCTGTGGTGGATTTGCAGACCTTAGGCCTGAGCATGATCAAGCCGGGTGGCCGTACAATCAAAATCGGTGCAACGGCATCCTTGCAAGATCTGGTGAATGAGCCCGAGTTGCAGCAGGGATTGAAGGCAGCCATCCTGCACGAGGCGACATACAACGTCCGCCAGGTGGCTACCGTTGCTGGCGCATTAGTGTCGGCCAACGGACGCTCTCCTTTCGCCGCGGCGATGCTGGCTTTGTCACCAGAGCTGATATTGCAGCCAGGGGACGAAAAGATTCTCTATGGAGAAATCTTGCCCTCAAGAGAAGCCAGATTGCCTGGGCGTCTAATCACTGAGGTCTCGATCCCCTTGAATGTCAAACTAGCCTATGAGTATGTGGCTCGCACTCCGGCAGATTTGCCCATTGTGTGTGCAGCTGTTGCTCAATGGTCGTCAGGCCGTACCCGGGTTGCCTTGGGCGGTTTTGGGTATTCGCCCTTGCTGGCGATGGATGGCCCCAACTCCCAGGGAGCCGAGATCGCCGCCAGAGACGCCTACAGCGAGGCTGGAGACCAATGGGCTAGTGCAGCCTATCGCAGCGATGTTGCGGCTACATTGACGAAACGCTGTTTGGATGAAATCGGAAAGTGAACCATTATGAACATAGAATTGACAATCAATGGAATTGAGCATCTGATTGAAGTAGCCCCAGGAGATACTCTCTTTAAAGTACTGCGCTCGTTAGGCTTTTATGGGGTCAAATTCGGCGCAGAGGATGGAGAGACTGGTGTGGATACGGTGTTATTGGATGGAAAACCCATCAATGCCGATTTCTACCTTGCTGCCCAAGCGGTGGGGCATAAAATTGCCACCATCGAGGCTTTAGGGGAACATCCCGATCAGGGCTGGAAACAGACACAGGGCCTCCACCCTCTTCAACAGGCATTTGTCGAAACTGGCGCCATTCAGTGTGGGTACTGCACCCCAGGGCAAATCCTTGCTTCCAAAGAATTAATCGAAAGAAATCCAAATCCCAGCGACGCCGAGGTACGGGATGCGTTATCTGGGATCCTGTGCCGCTGTACAGGGTACAAGAAACCTGTCCAGGCTGTGTTGCGCGCTGCCGCGATTTTGCGTGGCGAGGAGGTCGAGCCTATCGATGGCTCTGGGATACCCATCCCTGCCCCCCCCGAATGGGTTCCACCTGAAGACGACGCAGGCGGCTTCGATGGGGGCTTTGCGTCGCAAACTCAGGTTTTGCCGCAGATCAAGGTAACCCCAGAAACCGAAGAATTGCAGCGCGTAGGCAAACCAGAGCCGAAGGTTGATGCCATCAAGCTGGTCCAGGGCAAACCAGCTTTCGCCGCCGATTTAGAGATGCGCGGCATGCTTTATGCTAAAGTACTACATAGCCCACATGCGCATGCCAGAATTATGGCCATCGATGCCAGCAAAGCGCGCGCCTTGCCAGGCGTAGCCGTGGTATTGACTCATGAGGACATTCCCCGCATAGCCTACTCCACTGCCGGCCAATCTGACCCCATCCCTGGCCCGTTGGACTGCTTCTCGCTGGACAACAAAGTGCGTTTCGTTGGTGACCGGGTGGCCTTCGTGGCTGCCGATTCGCCAGAAATAGCCGAACAAGCTCTCGGTTTGATCGATGTGGAATTTGAAGTATTGGAGCCTATTCTGGATGTCAGGGATTCGATGAAAGACGGTGCCCCGGTCATCCACGACGAGCCAGAGTATGTCGACTTTGCTGACTCAGATGCTTCTCGAAACCTGGCTGCAGAAATCCGCATCGATATCGGCGATTTGGAGAAGGGTTTCTCGGAGGCTGATCAGATCTTCGAGGCTGAATATGAAGTCCCCAAAGTCCAACAGGCGCATATCGAACCGCACGTCGTTGTCACCTACTGGGATGAAGACGACCGCCTGGTAATTCGCACGAGCACACAGGTCCCCTTCCACGTGCGGCGCATGGTGGCCCCGGTGTTGGGATTGCCCGTTAAGCGCATCCGAGTGGTCAAGCCGCGCGTTGGTGGCGGTTTTGGCGGTAAACAAGAAGTGCTGATTGAAGATGTGGCCGCCCACCTGACCATTGCGACCAAGCGTCCCGTAATCTATGAGTACACCCGTGCAGAGGAATTCTTCGCTTCGCGTTCGCGTCATCCCATGCGAATTCGCATGAAGACCGGAGTCAAGAAAGACGGCACGATCACGGCCAACGAAATGTATGCCCTCAGTGATACCGGTGCCAACGGCGCCCACGCCCTGACAGTGACCGGCAATACCGGCCATAAATCTATGGCCCTGTATGTCGGCGATGGCGTGTATCGGGAATCGCCTAATATCCGCTTCTACGCCGATATTGTGTACACCAATACGCCTCCCAGTGGCGCCTATCGAGGGTATGGTGTTCCCCAGGGTTATTGGGCCGTCGAGCGCCATATCGAGAAGATTGCGCACGACCTTGGTCTCGATCCGCTGGAATTTCGTCTCAAGAATGCTCTCAGGGCGGGAGAACTTCACCCCTTTAGCACTGCCTGGAGCGAGGGACGTGAACCTCGTCCCGAAACCATCGAAACCTGCGCTTTGGAAGAATGTGTTCAGCAAGGTAAGGCCGCAATCGGTTGGGACCAGAAATTTGCTGACAAACCCTGGCACCAGGTTCCGGGAAAACCCCATTTGCGGCGTGGTATTGGCGTTGCCATGATGATGCAAGGTACGGCGATCCCTTATCTGGATATGGGAGGCGCCAGCATTAAGCTCAACGATGATGGGTCCTTCAACCTGCTGATCGGTGCGACCGATTTGGGTACCGGCTCTGACACGGTATTGGCCCAAATGGCCGCTGAGATTTTGGGAGTTCCGTTGGAGGATGTGATCGTCTATTCCTCAGATACGGATTTCACCCCCTTCGATGTCGGCGCGTATGCCTCCTCGACAACCTATATCTCGGGAGCGGCGGTTGCCAACGCGGCGGAAAAAGTCGCTGAACGCATAAAAATCCGCGCCGCCCGATTACTCGATCACTCAGATTATCAAACGGTCCGACTCTCAGATCGCCAAGCCGTAGCCCCTGATGGCAGTTCAATTTCACTGGCCGAAATCGCTTTGAACGCCCTCCACCATGAAGACCAAGAACAGATCATGGCGGTTGGATCGTATGTCTCACCGGTTGCGCCACCGCCTTTCGCGGCCCAATTCGCCGAAGTGACGGTCGATACCCAAACAGGTCAGGTTGTGGTCGACAAGCTGGTCATGGCCGTCGATGCCGGTGTGATTGTCAACCCCATCACCGCTTCCGGCCAAATCGAAGGTGGCATGGTCCAAGCCCTAGGGTATGCAGTCTGCGAAGAGATGGTCTATGATGATAAGGGCCAACCGCGCGAGGTAGATTTCCGTGATTATCATATTTTCATGGCCCATGAAATGCCTGAGTTGGAAACCATCTTCGTGGAGACCTTCGAACCTAGCCACCCCTTCGGGGTTAAAGCTGTCGCCGAGATCCCCTTGGATGGCGTTGCCCCAGCAGTCGGTAATGCGGTATTTGATGCCGTTGGTGTCAATGTTGATGCCAATCCCGTCACGCCTGAGAAAGTCTGGCAGGCGCTTAGAGAGGACGAGTAGTTAGCCAGTTGTCATTCTGAGGAGCCCTTCAAGGGCGACGAAGAATCTCAAATTCTTCAACAAATCAGAGTTTCTTCGCTCCTGATGAAGGCAGTCGCTCAGAATGTCAACTACAGGTAGTTATGAATAACCGTACGTATGTCGTTGGTCACGTAAACCCAGATACTGACTCGATTGCCTCGGCAATCGGGTACGCCTGGTTGTTGCGCGAGCGCGATGAGATCGATGCCATTCCAGTTCGTGTAGGACCAACTAACCCCCAGACAAATTGGGTCCTGAGTAGATTGGGCATCGAATCCCCAGAGTTGCTGACCGACGCATCACCGCGTTTCAAGAATGTCACCCGACGCATGGATACTGCCAGCCCGGACAGCCCCCTGCGGGAGGCCTGGGCGATCGCCAATCGCACTGGCGGTGTTGCTCCCATCATTAATGATGATGGGACGCCCTACGGCCTGATCACCGGACTTACCTTGTTCTCTTTTCTGGGGGAGATCATCGGCCCTAGCCCTCGGCGGCAGGAGATGAGCATCACGGAGTTGTTGGACGTTCCTTGCCATGAAGCAACCGACACTGGGGTGCCAAATTTCCCCGAAGCAGCACGCATTCGAGACGCCCTGCCGCGCATTTTCCGCGAGGAGCGCAACCACTTCCTGGTTGTCGATGAGAATGGACTATACCTTGGAGTTTGTCGTCAGCGGGATATGCTCAACCCGCCGCGATTGCGCGTGGTTCTCGTTGACCACAATGAGGCCGAGCAGGCTCTTGGCGCGCTGGAGGATGCCGAACTGGTCGAGATATTGGACCACCACCGCCTCGGGAACCTGCCAACGATGGAGCCGATCCGTTTTACCGTCGACGTTGTCGGCAGCACCAGCACCTTGGTTTCCGAGCGCATCAAGCAGGCTGGCTTAAGCCCGCCACCTGAGGTCGCCGGAATATTGTTGGCGGGTCTGATTTCGGATACTTTGCTGCTTACATCTCCCACTTCGACCGAGCGAGATCGAACCGCTATGGAGCGTTTGGGACGCTGGGCATTCACCTGGGGTAGCCCCTTGAAGGATGAAGATCTGGAATCATTTGGGAAGCAGATCTTGGAAGCAGGTGCGGGACTTTCAACGCGTGACCCCAAAGAGATCGTCAATACCGATCTAAAGACCTATGAGGCCGGAGGATACAAATTTGCCGTCGCCCAGGCGGAAGTCACTGATTTGATGCAATTGCGAGACCATCTGGAAACCCTGACCCGTGCATTGGACAGCATGCGTGCTTCAAGAGCTTTAGACTTTGCCATGTTGATGGTCACAGATGTCGTTACTGGATCAAGCAGCTTAGTGTTGAATAACCCTCCTCCGATCTTGGACGATTTGCCTTATCCGCTGGAAGATGATGGCACTCGACATGCCAGGGGTGTTGTCTCCCGTAAAAAACAGTTACTCCCTGCAGTATTGGGATTGCTTGGAAACTAATCATGGAATTCGATTATAGTGTTATTACAGATTTAGAAAAGAGCGGGGAAGCTGCCGTATTATGTATCATCGTTCACAGCCAGGGGTCGACTCCCCGAGGTACGGGCAGTAAAATGCTGGTTTATCCTGACGGTCGCTTTATTGGTACAGTGGGTGGGGGAGAATTGGAAAGCCGCGTAATAAGCGAATCACTGGAGGCTTACGAAGAAGGCAAACCGCGCCGAATTGAGTATTCGATGACCGATCCGGAACGTGGTGATCCCGGAGTGTGTGGCGGTCAGTTGGAGGTCTACGTGGAACCAATTATCCCAAATCCTGTGTTGGTCGTTATCGGTGGTGGGCATGTTGGCAAAGCAGTTGCACACCTGGCGAAATGGCTTGGTTTTCGAGTGGCCCTCAACGATGACCGGCCCGAGTTTTGCACCCCTGAAGCGGTGCCTTCTGCTGATGAATTCTACCCGGTGCCCATGGGCGAGTTGCCCGATCATTTAGATATCTCGCCCTGGACCTATCTCGTACTGACTACCCGGGGCGCAGATGTGGATGCACAAGGCTTGCCCCGTTTGTTGAAGACTGATACGCCCTATATTGGTGTCATCGGCTCGCGTCGGCGCTGGGCAACCACGGTTGAGAAACTGGGGGAAGCCGGTGTTGGCGCAGAAGAGATCGAGCGTGTACATTCGCCCATAGGCCTGGAGTTGAATGCTGAAACCCCCGAAGAGATCGCTGTTAGCATTATGGCTGAGATCATTATGCTGCGGGGTGGCGGCGATGGGATGCGGATGTCGTCAGGTTGAGCATGCGACAAATTGAAATTCAATTCCCCGATCAAGTTGCAAGAGCAGTTTTTCCAATAGAGCGCAAGCAAATTCCTCTGGCCTTGGAAGCACTCGGGTTGAGTAGTGGACATCCCGTAATTGTGCTCATTGGCGGAATGATTGATGAGAATTTCGATCTCACGCGCGATGCACTGCAATCTATCGCTGTCCTCGCACAGGAAATTGGCGCTGTGGTCGTTTCTGGGGGAACGAAAATGGGTATCATGAGCCTGATGGGTGAGATTCGCACGCAGAATAATTTCGAATTTCCTTTGCTTGGAATCACTGTGGAAAGTGTCATCACTTGGCCAGGTGGTCCAAAAAGCTCGAAGTTTTTATGGTGGGGAAATACGCGCTGGCCTTTAGACCAGAACTACACGCATTTTATTCTGACACCTGGGATGAAATACGGCGACGAATCACCCTGGATTGTTGAAGCCGCGTCAATCTTGTCGCGTGACGATCATTCAGTTACTGTATTATTGAATGGCGGTAAAATTTCCCGATTGGACATCAAGCTATCGTTGGACGCTGGACGTCGGGTGATCGCACTGCAAGGAACTGGCAGATATGCAGATGAGCTTGCTGAGGATCCCGATCGGCATGAACTGGTGCAAATTGTTTCAGTCGAAGATAAGTATGCGCTTATTGGTGCATTAAGAACATCAATGAATTAAGGAGTTACACACTTGAAGCGGATTGGGCTGGGAATAGGGGGTGGGGGCTACGCCCCCACCCCCTATTCCCAGCCATTTTC
>CAYTKR010000161.1:0-10960 GCA_964438295.1 uncultured Anaerolineales bacterium | reverse complement strand
CTATTCCCAGCCCAATCCACTTCAAGTGCGTAACTCCTAAAGGAGTAACTGATGAACACAAAATCTCTCCGGACTACGATCTTGATCTTGGGTGGGATTACGGCGGTGATCCACATCGCCATCGCGTTCGTATTTGGCAGCTTCGATCTGCTATTCCTGCTAAACGGCATAGGGTTTATCGTCTTAGTGTGGGCAATCTTGAAACCCCCAGTCTTTCTCGAAGGGCAGAAGACTCTTGTTCACTGGTCGACGATCCTGTACACGTTGGTGACCATCATCTTGTTCTTCGTGTTCAACGCGGAGATTGGCTATGGTGTACTCGGTTTACTGACCAAAGCCGATGAAGTTCTTTTGATCATCGCCTTGTTCTTGCATTTAAAAGCAGAGTAAGATAATTTCTTGACGATCACCTAATCTTCAATCTCAAGGATTCCTTGACGCTGGCGGTTGACGGTCAGCCTGGTCACGTCGGGTCGCGAGTAGTGGCCAGAGGGGTCGAAGTTTTGGCGCTCCTCTCGCACGCGGGCGTGATCGATGGTCGCCACGCTGAGCACCTCTTTGTCCACAACTGGTTCAACAACCCACTCCCCATCAGGACCAGACATGCATGAGCCCCCATTCGCCAACACCTCGTTGCAATTCTCTAAAATCATATCCAGGTACGGGGTGTCTGGTGGGAAATCTGATCTGCGCATCAAACCCGAAACCGATACCACATAGGAGCGAGCTTCTTTAGCAATGAAGCGTGTGATATCGTGGGTGTTGCGGTAGCTCCCCGGCCAGACGGCGACATGCAGGTCTTCTCCCTGGGCGTATAAGGCCGCCCGTGGCAGGGGCATCCAATTCTCCCAGCAGTTCAGTCCGCCGACAGTAAATTCGCCCAACTGGTGGACTCGCAACCCATGGCCATCACCAGTCGACCAGGTCAGGCGTTCCTCGTATGTAGGCATCAATTTGCGGTGCACCGAACCAATCTCTCCTTGTGGATTGATATACACCAGCGTTGCATACACGCTGTGTCCGCCGCGGTCCAATGGCCGCTCGATGATGCCCAGGTAAACCGCCAGCTTGTTCTTCACTGCAAGTGCGCAGACCTGATCGAGATGTCCGGCCTCGATCTGCACAGCCTGATCCAGATAGTGAGCGTGGATCTCTTTTTGAGTTTGCGAATTGAAACGTGCCCCATCGGTAAGTTCCACCCAAAAAGGATAACCAGGCATGAGGGCTTCACCAAACACCACCAATTGACAACGCTTTTCCGCAGCCTCCTCGATGCGAGCAACGATCTTGGTTAGCGTGGCTTCTCGATCCAGCCATACTGGAGCGATTTGAGCTAATCCAATTGTTAGTGTTCGATCAGCTAGGCTATGATTTATTTTTGACATTGAAATCTCCAATATAAGTGGAATCCGGAAAGTCCATTAAATGGGTCTCTGGGAAACGTCGTGGGACTATCCAGAATTAGGGGATCACCGAAATACTTAAGGAAGCTAATAGCTGCCAGCTAACTGCTGACCACTCCATGCTATTTCAAAATGTAATACGTTCCTCGCTTGGTACCCATCTTCAACAGCACGCCCTTATCGACCAGATCGACCAGATCTCGGCGCAAGGTTTCGGGGGAGACATCACGGCATAATTCTTGATACTCACGGTTGGTCAGACGTTTACGCCTTCCCAGGAACCCTAAAGCCAGTTCCTGGCGGGGGTTGAGATCATGATCAGCATATTCGGATAAATCAACGAATTCGATCGTATCCTTCGACTTCGCTGCGCTCCGTTCAGGATCGAGATCGCCAATGGAGTTGAGGAGCGTTACTCGAAAGGATCCACCCGCTTCATCAAATTGGGGCTCCGACAGGTTGCTCTGACGCATCACGGTTACCACGCGGTTTAGCCCGTAGCCCAGACGCTCGACATAGCCCAAATCCGATAGCACCTGTGCGATGACGGGATTACGTGAGAAGCGTGCATCAAGTAGATTCTCCAGGTTGACTGGGCCAGGCAGATCGCCTGGAGAGTGAACTTCGAGCCGGTCAGCGAAGATGCGCAAATGAATACTATCACCACCCTGGTTGTAATCCCGATGGGCTACGGCGTTGACCAACAACTCGCGCACTGCTTCCAACGGGTACTCTGGGGTCTCCTCCCTCGATAACCCCACCAGACGAACTACGGAGCGCAGTTGGTCACGCACAAAGGTTTCAGCCTGGCGCAACTGCTGGGGAAGGGTGCCGCGGATCTCTTGCTTGACGAATTGGTCCGAAATGGCCACCCCAGAAAAGCGTGCCGCCATGATCGTCGCAGAGGGTACCCATTGCTGGGGATGACGGCCGAAGAGCAACAATCCGGCGTAGGTTGGTTTCAGCCCCCCATCGATGTCTTTCAAACAGCCTCGCCGGAATAGCAATCCCTCGATAGGCTCATCGGGGGGCAAATCCAATGCATCTTTATACGCAGAAACTTGATCAATGTCGAGATCCTCAACTGAGGCATCATCAGGGATTTGAGTCTCAAATTGCAGCGCGCCGCGCCTGATCATCAATTGGCGCAACTGAGGCGGTAGGAGCGGCTCTGTGCGCTCCCCATCTCGAACCAGATATCGCCCTTCGAGATTGAAAGCTTGGGGCAAACCCGGCGGTACAGTGACTGAGATAATATCTTTCCCCTCAACGTGCTGAACCTGGGGGATAGGTAACACTAAGGTTGGATCGACCAGTATGGCGGCCTGAAAAATGATATCTGTGAGGTATTCAGGGTCTCTGACCCCGAAAACCTGTCCTGAACGCGGCGCGACCCCTATTAATATGATGCCACCGTCACGATTGGCCATCCCGGTAAATACAGTCGCCAAATCTAAAACTGAGACATCATCTGCAAACCAATGGAGCTGCGGTCCTTTGCCGCTCTCTAACAGTGCATAGATTTCCGCCGCGTTTGTAAACATGGGGGTATTATAATCAACAAAAAGAAACTGGGGCGGCTACGCCGCCCCAGTTTCTTTTTGTTTACTCTTCTTCGGGGGGTTCTTGCGCCTTTTGCGGTGCGGGCCCGAGGGCAATCTCTAACACTTCATCCATATGCTTAACCAACCGTATATCGAGATCATCGCGAGCTTTCTGAGGCACGTCCACCAGGTCTTTTTTGTTCTCTTCGGGGATGATAACGGACTTCAATTCAGCGCGGTGTGCAGCCAGGATCTTTTCTCGCACGCCACCGACTGGGAGTACACGACCACGCAAAGTGATTTCGCCGGTCATACCTAAATCGCAGCGCACAGTGCGATCGGTAAAGGCTGAGATAAGGGCTGTAGCGATAGTAACACCCGCACTGGGTCCATCTTTAGGAATGGCGCCCGCAGGTATGTGGATATGGATATCGGTTTCCTGAAATAACTCCGGATCGACATCAAGTTCCTTGCAGCGGGCCTGCAAGTACGAAAAAGCAGCCTGGGCAGATTCTTGCATGACATCACCCAATTGACCGGTCAGCTTCAAACTGCCCTTGCCCTCGACCAGTACCACTTCCACCGGCATGATCTCTCCCCCACCCGCGGTCCAGGCCACAGCAGTGGCGACACCGATTTCGTCCTGGCGTTCTGATTGATGATAGAAAAATTGGGGCGGCCCCAGGAACCGCTCTACCTCATCGAGTTCGATCTTCTTTGGATACTCATCCCCTTCAGCCTTTATGCGGGCCACTTTGCGGCACACGCGGCCAATCTCCCGCTCCAGGTTGCGCACCCCAGCCTCATAGGTGTAATCGCGGATGATCCGCCGTAATGCAGCTTCACCGAATTCGATTTCCCCCTCCTCCAAACTGCTCTCTTCGCTTTGACGCGGGATCAAGAAACGGCGGGCGATCTCTAGCTTTTCCTCTTCGATATAGCCTGGGAACTCGATCACTTCCATGCGATCCAGTAAGGCATCTGGGATGGTCGCCTCTGAGTTAGCAGTGGTGATGAACATGACCTGGGAAAGATCATAATCTAATTCCAGGAAGTGATCTGAAAAGGCATGATTTTGCTCAGGATCCAGCACTTCCAACAACGCTGCAGAGGGATCGCCACGGAAACTAATGCCCAATTTGTCGATCTCATCGAGCATGAAAAGTGGATTGACCACTTTGGCGCGTTTCATCGTCTGCAGGATACGCCCGGGTAGCGCGCCGATATACGTGCGGCGGTGGCCGCGAATTTCAGCTTCGTCACGCACGCCGCCTAAAGAGATACGCACAAATTCGCGCCCCAGTGCGGCAGAGATCGAACGTCCCAGTGAAGTTTTGCCTGTGCCAGGGGGGCCGACAAAACATAGGATCGGTTGGCGTGATTTTTTGGGCTTGAGACTCTTGACTGCGATATATTCCAGGATGCGGTCTTTGGCTTTCGGCAGCCCGTAATGGTGCTCATCCAGCACCTGGGCGGCGTTCTTGACATCTAAATTATCATCCGTGGCCTGCTCCCAGGGTAAATCAATAATCCAATCGATATAGCCACGGATTATGCCCACCTCTGGAGATATGGGCGGGATGTGGTTGAGACGTTTGAGTTCTTTGAGAGCGCGCTCTTTAGCTTGCTCGCTGAGCGTGGCTTTCTCGATGCGTTCATTTAACTCGGCAACATCACCCATGTGGGGGTCGCCTTCGCCCAACTCGGTCTGGATGACCTTCATTTGCTCACGCAGGTAGAATTCTCGCTGCGTACGGTCGACTTCGCCGCGTGTGCGCGATTGGATTTCATCCTCCAGTTCGAGTACCTCTAATTCTTCGGCAAGCAGTTCACCGATATAGTTCAAGCGTTCATGTGGATCTAACAAAGCGAGCAATTTCAAACGCACATCCATATCCAGGGCAACCGCCGTCGCGATCATGTCTGCCAGCCAGCCTGGATCGTCGATATTCATGGCAAAAAGGTACGCCTCTTCGGGAAGACTGCGATTTAGCTGCACACAACGTTTGAACATATCCAAGACAGAACGCATGGTAGCTTCAGTGTGTCGATCCATGCGGAGGTCTTCGAATAGGGGGCGCACGCGTGCTCTCAGATAAGGCTCCCCCTGGATAAATTCGATCAGTTCGACGCGCCGGCGGCCTTGAACCAAGGCGGTGCTCGCTCCTTCTGGCATGTTGACCAGTCGACCCACGGCGACCTCAATCCCAATGGGGAAAAAGTCTGCCGGGCCGGGATCTTCAAGATCTGGGTTGCGCTGGGCGAATGCAATCAGGGTTTGATTCTGCTCCTGAGCATCTTCGACTGCCCAAAGGGTCTTTTCACGGCCAATGAACAGTGGGGAGACCATTTGAGGGTAAACCACGACACCGCGCAGAGGCATGACCGGTGCTTCGATTATCCCCTGCTCGTCGGGCAGCAGGTCGTTAATCGCGTAGAGTTCCTCTGTGCGCCGGTTCAACGATTCAACATACTCGTTGGAGTCGTTGGGGTCCCAATTATCTTGTTGCATGAAACTATTTCTCCCAGAGCTTTCTCTCGAACCAGGCTATCCGCCCAGTTGCTGCCACAAAGATACTGCCCGCGACCATGATCACATCGCCTTCAGGCGCTTCCGCCATGGCAGCTTCCAACGCATCGCCTACATTTGGAATCACAGCTACTGGGACTCCGATCGCTTTTGAGTGCTCGGCCAACTCTTGAGGGTCTAAAGCGCGCGGGTGTGTCGATTTCGCGCAATAGATCTTCTTCAAACGCGGTTTGAACTCTTCTAGCATTCCTTCGACATCTTTGTCGTCGGACACGCCAAAAACTAACCACAGGGATCTTCCAGGGAAATACTCGTCCAACGTTTCTTGAACTTTGGTCATCGCGCCTGGCGTGTGACCCGAATCGACCACAACTGGCGGCTCTCGATTGAGGATTTCAAAACGACCAGGCCATTCGGTTTGAGCGAAACCTGTTTGGATAGCCTGGTCATTAACTATGAGCCCTTGTTGGTTGGAGAGTTGTATAGCCGCATAGGCTACTACGGCATTTTCAGCTTGATGGGGACCCAACAGGCCAATTTGGAATTCTGCAGGAGGTTTGTCGCCGTTCCAGATAGTCAGTGACTGTCCATCGAGGGAGTGTTCGCATAGTTCGTAGCGATAATCTCTACCGATCAGCGTCATTTCAGCATTTTTCTCGGTGGCGATCTTTTCGATCACATCAATGGCAGAATCAAGCTGGGGAGCAACGACCACCGGAACTCCAGGTTTGATGATCCCAGCTTTCTCCGCGGCGATCTCCTCGATAGAATCCCCTAAAATTTTGGTATGTTCTAAATATAATGCTGTGATCACAGTCATAATCGGCGAGATCACATTGGTCGAATCAAGCCGACCGCCCAAACCAACTTCAATGACCGCCACATCGACCTTTTGTAATGCAAAATACCAAAAAGCCATCGCGGTCGTGATATGGAATGTGGTCAGATTGGGAATTTTCTCGACATAGGGTTTGATCTTCTCGACCATTTCAACGAATTCCTGACGCGAGATGGCCTGGCCATCGATCTGAATGCGTTCTTCGAAATCCCTGAGATGGGGAGAGGTGTACAAGCCAACTTTGTAGCCCTGGGCCTGCAATGCACTCGCGCAGAATGCACACACGGATCCCTTGCCCTTCGTTCCAGCGACATGAATGGTGGGGTAGGCTTTGTCCGGACTTCCCAGCGCCTTCACCAGTGTATCCATACTGTTGATGGTGAAATCTTCAACAGAGAGATCATCCTGGTGGGTCAGGCTGAAATCGACATACTCATAAATATAATCTAGAGCTGCTTGGTATTGGTTTTGATGGTCATTGCTCATAGCAGATGGATTTTAACCTCATGGTTGCCTTGGTGCAAGTAAGAATAATCAGGCTCTATGGGAAACGCTGTGAAACTTTCCAGATTTAGCCTTAATCTGGGGGATCACAATGTATTTCCTAGAGAATCAAGAATCAAGGATGGGATAATATAGTATGACATCGGTTAGGCCACATCCCAAAAATCACAGCTACTAAGATACAATCTCGATGGGATTGCTATTGGCACGTATGGAGCGCTTTTGTGCAAAAAGTTACTTGCTTTCGCCCCATAAGTTGGGTATGATTGTCCTACATTTGACGCTACATGAACACGTGCGGGGGACGTTCGCCATGGATCCTCTGCACTCATATTTCAAGGAACGGAGTTGCTTATGCTTGATATTCGTCACCTGACGAAAGTTTATGACGATGGCACAGTGGCGCTCAGAGATGTGAGCTTCACGGTGCCGGATGGCGAGTTCTTAGTTGTGATCGGCTTGAGTGGTTCTGGGAAATCGACCCTCCTGCGCTGCATCAACCGACTGATCGACCCCACAGAGGGAGAAATCCTTTGGGACGGTGTCGATCTGGCCCAACTCAAGGGAGAAGAACTGCGTAAGGCTCGCCGCAAAATTGGCATGATCTTCCAACATTTCAACCTGGTGAAACGTTCCCAGGTGCTAACCAATGTACTTTCTGGCCGCCTAGGGTACACCTCTACACGTCGGAGTCTACTGGGTCGATTCTCCAAGGAAGACAAGGCAAAAGCCTGGGCCGCGATGGAACGCCTGGGCATCGAGGATCAGGCTCTCAAGCGCGCTGACGAGTTGAGTGGTGGACAGCAGCAACGCGTGGGCGTGGCGCGAGCTCTGATGCAAGAGCCCAAGATGATCCTGGCCGACGAACCCGTCGCCAGCCTGGACCCGGTGCTGGCCCACTCCATTCTGCAATACCTGGAAATGCTCAACCAGGAAGATCAAATGACCGTGGTCTGCAGCTTGCATTATCTCGACCTGGTGCAACGCTACTCTACTCGTGTGATCGGCCTGCGCGACGGAGAAATCGTTTACGAGGGCAGTCGTGCAGATATTCAGGCTATGTCCGATGAGGAATTCAAAGAGATCTATGGCGAAGAGGCTGAACGCGTTGGCGGTGGTCTCGAAGGAGCATTACAAACTGAAGAAGGGGGTGCGGCATGAACGACAAAATCAAGCTCAACCACATTCCTGAAGAGCTGCGCCCACCTAGCTGGGTACCTGCTCCCCTGGCGGGAATATTTTCCCTACTCGTCCCCGGTCTGGGACAAATCTTTGCCCGCAGCGTCCGCCGTGGCATCCTGTTGATAGTTTCATATGCCACTATTCTTGCCCTGATGATTTGGCGATTCAACCAGGCTGCTCCACGCGATGAAGGCTTTGTGGACATCGTAAAAAAGGGCTGGCATCTGGACCCGTTCCTGATCATCATCACCGTTCTCTTCATCCTGCTCCATTTATGGATCGCATATGATGCCTTTATGCTGGCCAAACATCGCGATCGCACCCCGGTGGTGGTCTTCTTCATCATCCTGGTGGTGTTCTTTGCCTTGGGTTGGCAGATCGGAGAGATCAACATTTTCAGCATGGTCACGCAGGCAGATGAAGCGTTGCCGGCCTTGGGACGCATCGCCTGGCCGTGGATCAAAGCCATCGAATATGATACCGATGAAATCCGCGCATTCGCTGACATCGAAGTACCCTGTCCTGAGGACGGCGATCCGCCTCCCATCAATGAAATCACGGGGGATGACCCTGTGATCGTCACCGATCTGACTTGCGGTCTCCTCCGAGAACAGGATGGCACCCCAGGAACCACGCTCCACTTGGAAGGCTATAACTTCCTCCCTGGGGTCGAGGTCGACGTTATGTGGGCAGATCCAATTAACAATGAATTCCGCCAACGCCAAGGCGGAGAATATGTGGTTCTCATCCCTGATGAAAATGGTTATTTTGAATTCGATGTCGAAATGCCATATCGGCTGCTGCCACCTTCGGCAACAGAGCCAACCTATATTTGGGAATTGTTCGTCCAGCAAGTCGAATCGGTTGGCGATGCTCACCTGAGCAGAGATTTCATCCTGGTGGTCGAGAAGATGATCGAGACCATCTTCATTGGCATGATGGCAACTTTCTTCGGTGTGATCTTCGCCCTACCCGTGAGCTTCTTCGCAGCTCGAAATTTGATGTCTGCGTCTCCGGTCACCCTGGTGATCTACTATCTCGTGCGGGCGGTCCTGAATATCATTCGCTCCATCGAGCCGCTGATCTGGGCCATTATCGCCGTGATCGTGGTTGGACTTGGACCCTTTGCAGGCATCCTTGCATTGGTCTTCCACTCGATCGCCGCCCTGGGTAAACTCTACTCAGAAGCCATCGAGTCCATCGACCCAGGTCCGATCGAGGCCATTCAGGCTACGGGAGCGAACTGGGTTCAGGTGGTGATATTCGCCGTTATCCCGCAGATCATTCCGCCTTTCGTATCTTTCACCATCTACCGCTGGGATATCAATATCCGCATGTCCACCATCATCGGTTTCGTGGGTGGCGGTGGTATCGGTTTCTTGCTGGCACAGTACATCCGCTTGCTAGATTACCGTTCCGCTGGTATGGCTGTGTGGTTCATCGCCATAACAGTTGCCATTCTAGATTATGTGAGCGCAGAGATCCGAGCTCGCTTCGTTTAGAATATCCCATCTTTACCATCAGAGACCCTAAAGGTTTTCTAATCAAACCTTTAGGGTCTTGTATTTTGGAATGGTAGAATCGGGCCGTGTTTAAGAAAATTGTGATGATAATCAGCAAAATAATTTTTGTCCTTATATTTAGCGGCTTGATGATGCTCTTGCTCCCCAGGCTGACCGCTAAACTCCATGCTTGGACGCGTGTCCAGAGCGTGGACGATGTTCCGCCTCATGGCGTGGCCATCATTTTTGGGGCGGGTCTGTGGCGTGATGGTTCTCCCACACCCGTTTTGCGCGATCGCGTTGCCACCGGCGCAGAATTGTTCTTCGCAGGCAAAGTGGAAAAGCTGCTTATGAGCGGCGATAACAGCCGAGAAGATTATAACGAACCCGCCGCCATGAAAGAATATGCCATCAACCTGGGGGTTTCTGAAGAGGCCATCGTCCTGGACTATGCCGGCAGACGCACCTACGACACCTGCTACAGAGCGCGCGATATTTTTGAACTCGATTCTGCCATCCTGGTCACCCAGGGCTTCCATTTGCCACGCGCGTTGTACACGTGCAATGCCTTGGGAGTCGCAGCCATCGGCGTGGAAGCAGACCAGCGCGTCTATCGCCGCAGGTCATTGGCCTATTGGCATACCCGTGAGACCTTCGCTACCCTGGTAGCCATGCTGGAAGTCCATGTGCTGCGTCCACTGCCCATACTTGGTGAACCTGAGCCGATCTTCGCAAATAATTCGAAACAAACATACTAGCACCCCTTTTTCAGACCTCTTTCCTTTGGAGGAAGCCATGATCCGAGAAGAAGCCCTTGCCCTCGTCCGAGAATTCGTCAAGAACGAGAACCTTGTGCGGCACATGCTGGCTGTGGAAGCTGCGATGAAATTATACGCCGAGAAATTTGACGAAGATGTCGAAAAGTGGCGAGTGACCGCACTGCTTCATGACTATGACTGGGAGATCCACCCCACGCTGGATGAGCACCCGCAAGCTGGCATCCCACTATTACGCCAGCGCGGAGTCCCGGAAGAGATTCTGCGGGCCATTCTCAGCCACGCCGACCACACCGGGGTGGCGCGCGAATCCCTGATGGAAAAAGCCTTGCTGGCCTGCGACGAGATCACCGGCTTGATCGTTGCCGTTGCCTTGGTGCGCCCTTCGCGTTCGCTGTCCGATCTGAAGGTAAAATCCGTCAAGAAGAAGTGGAAAGACAAAGCATTCGCGGCCGGGGTAAACCGAGAAGAGGTCGCTCACGCGGTAGAAGATTTCGGCATTGAGCTATGGGAGCACGTCGGAAACGTCATCAAGGCCATGCAGAGCATCGCTCCCGAACTGGGGTTGTAATATCTAACGCGACAATAGTCTGTCTCAAGCGTATACAGTAGCAACAATCACTATTCAGCCAACATGAGTAAGTTCCTGTAAAAAGGGTGTGCAATGGGCGTACGCCCATT
>CAYTKR010000160.1:0-11039 GCA_964438295.1 uncultured Anaerolineales bacterium | reverse complement strand
AGAAGCTTACCATGTCCTTTTCTATTCTATTGCGCAACTTTGCGCTGTAATACTAATCAACAATTTTTAATTCGTGCGTCTCCAAATTGGCGCGATCATCGAAACATATATCACCACTGCCAATACATTGATCAACCCACCCCACAAGCGCGCCCATCCGTACCCGGTCATCTCTCCACCGAAGCGTAACAAAAGTGAGAGATGCAGTAAAAGCAGCGGTAAATAGAAAACTGAGCGATATTGAATATCCAATCCCAATACAGCAGGAAAGATAATCGGGGCATGCCCGAACACCATGGCGAAAACAAAGCCCAGAAAAACCCCATGGAGCATAGCATCATAAATGGGTCCGGCAACCACTCCCCCATAAAGAATGCTCAACGCTCCCGAAACGAGCAACCAGGCATACCCACTCAGCAAACAAACCGCGATGAAGCGCGTCAACCCATCTTGTTTGACCGTCCGGCGCGCGATATCAAATTTCAGCAGCCATACCGCCAACCCTATCATCCCGGCACCTGTAATGCGCACGCCTAGATCCCACGAGATCAACATCAGGGTAAGCCCTCCAAGATAAAGCACTGTAACGACGATGTAGGAAACGTTGCTTATGCGAGTACGCGGCATCAAGCGGTTCAATTCCAGGCGTTCCCCTGCAATGGTCAAAATGAGAAAACCGGCCCACCAGAACACAAATTTATGGATCGGCCAGCCGCAAAGCCACAGCAGATCTCCCACCAATAATGACACCGCGCCCAATGCCATAACAATGGTATAACCTGTCAGGTGCTGATTCAATACGACTGCGAATATCATCACCAGCCATAGCGCTCCCAAGACCATCAAAATCGGTCCCGCAAGACCGTCAACACCCAAAGCAATAAGCACACCGCCTACACCGTTCATGAAAGGGCCAAGGTATGGCCACCGTTTGCCCAGCGCCACGGCGCGCTCCAGGCTGATCAACGTTCCGAAAAAACCCGCCACCATCAACGGTCCGTGGCTGATTGGCAACGTTGGATGGAACGCAGGCCAGCCCTAGCCCGGCCTGACAAGACCTGCCCAGGCAGCGGCGGTCAAGGTAACCATCGCCAAGAATACTAACGGAATGTGAATTTAATTCTTATTCGACACTGTAATTAGGAATCATTGACGGGGCAATTTATCAAAAGCAGCAGCATCACTACCTTACTCGTTGCCAGAATACTGTGGGGTAGATGGGGTTTCATATGAACCCAGGTGCCAGCGTTGGCGGTATTTTCTTCTTCCCCCAATGTTATCTGGGCTTCCCCTTCCAAAAAGTGAAGGATGGCTGGCTTGGCTGCAGTGTGTTCAGAGAGTTCCTGACCTGGGGCGAACCCAAACAGGATACCCTTAAGTTGATCACCGTCATAAAAGGTACGGCTGACAATGCTGTCTGAAGGAATCTCAGGAAGTAGTTCGATCAGGTTTTCATGAAAAGCATAGTGGTTTGACATTGAGTTTTCCTTTCATCCCCAACCGAGGGTTTGCCTTGCTTTTCTTGACATCATGGTCGGGTCCCAAGGCGGATCCCAAACCAATTCGATCTTCACATGGCGGGCAGCTTGAAATTTCGCCCGGATGGTGTTCTCAACATTGCGAGTGATGACAGCGTGTAAAGGGCAAGTTGGAGATGTCATAGTCATGCTAACATCCACACGGTCAGATTGAACATCCACTTCATACACAAGTCCTAGATCGACGATATTGATACCTACCTCAGGATCTTTGACATACTTGAGCGCTTCTCGAATTTTTTCTTCAGTCATGATTTTAAGTATTTATCGGAAAGTATCTGAAAAAGTTGTCACTCTGAGCGAAGCGAAGAGTCTCCTACCCTCGCCATGGGCGCGCCTACGGCGGGGCAGAGATTCTTCATCCTTGCAGGGTTCACGCCAGAGGCGGGCCTTTGGCCATGACAGGAATTTAAAGGACTTTCCGGAGTCCGCTTAATCGTTATTCACGGACAGATCAGCTTTTGAAACCTGATACAGTTCATCCAAAAACTGTTCAGGTGGATAGCCATAATTGCGCAATGCGTCTTCGAGGGTGTCGAAAATCGCCATCTGACAGCCAACGCAAATCATGCGATGCTCCAAAAATACGGGGATCGTGCTCGGGTGTTCTTCCACGATCTCTGCAATGGTTGAGTCGAGTGCTAGGGCGCGTTTTTGCATTTTCATTCCATTGAGGACAAATCAAGCGCGTGAATGCCCAGATGATATCCAGGCATTCACGAACATTACGGCCTAATAAATATCATTCACTGTATTGAAGACATTGAACTTACCCGTTGGGGTGATCAAATCTGGGATGCGGGCGATCTCTTCGAGAGAAGCATCATCGTAGATTACGATCTCGCCGGTCTGGCCAGGTTGATCGGCTGTGCCCCAGATGCTGACCCATATTTGCGTTCCTTGCTTATTGTATTCGAAGTGAACAGCCCGGCCATAATCCGCAGCCTCCCAACACTTGAAGGTTTCTGTAGGGCTCTCCTTGGCGATCACGCAGATCGAGCGCTGGATGACCTCGTCAGAGTTGAGCACGTGATCGGCCCAAATCCACTGGCTATTTGGGTGCGTTTTGATGAATAATCCGCCACCCCCAAGGAGCTGGACATTACGAACAACCTGCCAGGCGCTATCAGGAAATTCTTCAGGATCGGTCCCAATAGCGATCAATGAACCCTCTCCAAGGTGAGATGTACTCCACACTGGGCCAAACTCAGGATCAACCCAGTTCGCACCGCGCCCAGGGTGTGGTACGGCAGGCGTATCCACCAGGGCAATCAGATCTCTTTCCAAGGCATCTACAACGGCAACTTTGTTAGCCTGATTTGCAGCCACCATGAAATATCGCTGAGACGAATCCCAGCCGCCGTCATGCAAAAAGCGTTCAGCCTCGATCATCTTGATCGTGGGGTTCTCCGGATCAGAATAGTTCACCATCCAGATCTGGCCAGACTCTTTGACATTGATGATCCACTCCGGAGCATAGTGCGAGGCCACAATAGCAGCAACGCGCGGCTCGGGGTGGTATTCTTCTGTGTCATAGGTATAACTGCGCGTGCTGACAACTTTGAAGGGCTCCAAAGTCTCACCGTCTAATACAGCAAAGTGAGGCGGCCAATAGCAACCTACAACGGCATATTTATCTGTAAAATCGCCCGCTTCACCCTTATATTTACTGGTTTCCACTGAACGGGCATCGTAGCAGGTCTGCACCTCGGCCACTTTGTCAGGGACTTCCATCCACAAGTCGATCAATGCCAGTCTGCCATCGCGACCTATCGTATAAACATAGCGCCCCGTAGCAGACATGCGCGAGATATGCACGGCATAGCCTGTATTGACATTGTTGACCACCTCATAAGTGTCACCATCGATGATCGCCACTTGGCCGGCATCACGCAAGGTCACAGCAAAGAAGTTCTCCCAATCGCGATCGTGTTCTGGGGATGTTGGGCGATCCTCCGGATCAACAAACACCTTCCAGGTGCCTAACATTTGATCCAAGGACATTTCTGGGGGTTGGGGCGGCTCATTTTGAATAAACTTAGCCATTAGTTCAGCTTCATCTTCAGTTAGAACTCCTTGTTTCCCCCAGTCGGGCATACCGCGCGGCGTTCCATTAAAGATGATCGACGCCAAGGCAATAGTCCCCTTCGGAAGAGTCAAATCCGGAGTCAATCCAGGACCCGTGGCGCCTTTTCGCAGCACGCCATGACACCCCGCGCAGCGCTCGAAGAAGATCTGCGTCGCTTTCTCGAATTCAGCATCTGAGAGAGATGGAGGGCCAGATTGCTCCGAGGCAACCGGCTCCGCTCCTTCGAGGGCGTTATCAGGAAGACCAGCGAGATAATGTACAACGATATCCATTTGATCATCCGTTAATATATCCGCCAATGTGGCAGGCATTTGGCCTGGCTGGCAGGGCCCACTGGGGCAGTCTGGCGCAACAAAGACGTCTGGATCTTCTATCGCTTCTCGAAGATACTCGTCAACATTTTCTGCTGAGCCCAAATATCCGCTGCTGGCGAGAGTCTCTTGCGCGACCTCACCCATCCGTGACAAATCCGGACCGATTATTCCCGTGGCACCTGGGATCCCTGGAATCACATGACAGGCGATGCAGCCTCCACCCTGGAAAGCCGCGACCACCTCCTCGGGACTGGCTTCGGATGGGTCCTTAGCACCACACGCGCTCACCATGAGCACCAGTGCCAGCCATACTCCAACAAGAACTCGATTCTTATTCATAAGGTTTTCCTCCTGTACACATCAACGAATCTTATGATGATCGTACATCAGGAAAACTAGCGCGTCTTTGCGCTGGCGCAAATATTGGACTAAGTCAGGCAAATTAGACTGGTTACTCTCCCCGTAATGCGACTACAAATCACATAAATCTTCCACATCAAATGATTTCTGCTCACCCAAATCCTGGGGAATGTCTTCCGCGATCATGACCAGTCCGTGAGGGGCCAGGATCATAACCTGTTGGCGTTTGCTCTGTACCAGACCCTTATTCTCCCACTCTTTGAGTACCCGACTGACCGTGTACAGTGTGGTACCCGTCATCTCAGCCAAATCCTGGCGCGAGAGTGGCAAATCGATCAACACTCCCTGATCTGTCTTATACCCCGACTGGCGCGCCAGCCTTAGGGCCGTTCGAGCAATCCGCTGCTCGACTCGCTGTGTCGATAATTCTCGAACTCGATTTTGAAATTCACGAATTTGCCCAGCCATGATGTGCAAGGCATTTAACGCTAGCCGCGGCGAACGCTCCATCAGGCGGTTCATCGTGGCGCGATCCCAGGACAATACTCGGCAAGTCCCAACGGCTTCGGCTGATACGGGATAAGCCACTTTCTTCAAGATCGCGATAATCCCAAAAACGCGTCCCGGGATCAGATATCCCAAAATCACTTGCTGTCCATCAGGTGTCACCTGGGTGAGTTTGACTTTGCCCTCAATCAAAACATAGGCGACCTCCGCTGGGTCTTCTTCCATGAAGAAATACGTTCCATCTCCCAGCTCTCGGATATTTGCCGCCGCGATCACAGGGTCAAATTCTTCTACGCTTAGATGGCGAAAAACGGTTGCCGCGCGGGCTAATTCGATCTCCGATTGAGCAAGCTGCATGGCTCAATTCTAATCCATAAATAGAGCAATTGTGTTAGAGTTATCCTATACGTGTGCCAATTACAGGAGGTGCCAGATGAAGATTGCCTTCCAATTAGGAATCACGTTCTTTATTTCTTTCGCCTTGTTTTCATGCGAGAGTGTTGGGGAAGTATGGGCTCAAAAGGTAACCTCAGACGGGGATTTGGTGGGCATCGTCTTCCAAAATGGGGTCGAATGTTTGGGTGAGGACGCCCAACCCAAGCAAGGGGATGTTCTCTACATCTCCCCTGAGGGTGATGACAGCAACCCTGGCACAGATTCCGCTCCCTTAGGCTCGCTGGCCTACGCCCTTTGCAACCTGGTCCCCGGACAGACGTTGAATATCGCTCCAGGCGTTTACGAGGAATCTGTGATTATGGGCGCCTTCGGAGACAGTCACGCCTCCATCGTCATCCGCGCCCACCAGGAGGGAGACGAGCGTCCATTGCTGGAGGGCGAATCCACCCGCAGCATCGGCATCGCCTTAGTGGAGAGCACCAACATCATCGTAGAAGGTTTGGAATTTCGGAATTACCTCGATGAGGGCCTGCTCATCCTGGAAGGGTCGAATTTCATCATCCGAGATAACAAATTCACGGCCAACGGGCGCGCCTCCGTCGACCCCGACCTCGATGAAGAGGGCTTTGGCGTCAACGTTTTGGGCGCTAGCGAAGTACTCATCGAAGGCAATCAGGCCGCTGACAATGGCCCCAACCAGGAACGCTGGGAGAACTATGCCCTGGGGACCGGCATCAACACATACGGGAACCGCAACGTGATCATTCGCGATAACTACGTTCACGGCACAATTGGCGGGGGCATATTGGTGGAGGACAGCGAAAACGTGCTGGTGGAGAACAACCGTATCGAAGAGAACCAACTCGACGCCAACGGCGATTATTGGGATGGCGGCATCTGGGTGGATGGAGGCGCGAACATCACCCTTCAGGGTAACCAAATCTCGAACCATAATGGGCCAGGGATCGTGCTCAGCGACGAGGACGTGCAATATCCCGAAGCATCTTATGGCTATGTGGTCAAGAAAAACGAGATCACGCGTAACCTGGTGGGGATCTGGATGTGGAACTGGGGCATGTGCCCTGTAGAAGGAAGCATTGTTTCTCTACAGCAAAACCAATTAGATGGCAACGATGATGGAGAAACATGGTGTACGGATTGGGAATGTGGCGAGGGGGAGCCGTGTGAATAAAATGAAAGGAGACCTTTGAGGTTTTGAAAACCTCAAAGGTCTGTATAGGCCTATATCAAATACATAATTGCGATCGCGCCCCCAGCGAGGCCCATGTTCTTCAAGAACTGAGTCATCTCGGCCATCTTCATATTCTCATCATCAATGGCCCAGAAATTGTGCATAAAGATGGCCGCACCAAGCAAGAATGCGACGACCAACCAGCCGGCAACTTTGGTTTGGTAATTGAATACTAAACCTAGCAGACCAGCAATCATCGCCAAGCCCGAAACAATCACCGTGAATTGCGCCATAGGTACTTTCTTCGAGGCAGCATAATCTGTCATGGCCTTGGTATTCATGAAGTGCTGCAAAGCCATCATCGCCAGTGGCAATACAAAAATAATTCGACCTGCGAGTTCCATAATACATCTCCTTTTGTGAATCAATTAGGTGCTTGTACATAATCGGACATCAACAAGTATTGTTTTCTTACCAAAAATGTCATAATTATTGTCTTGATTGTATGCTGGCACCCCTAAATCTGGGGGACCACCCCGGCAATTCCTTGAGAGCCGATTACCAAACAGGCCATTGAACGGGATCGCAAGGTATAATCTTATTTGACTATCGAGATGTGAACTCCAGATTCCAAAAAAGCTGTTCGTTTTAGACAGTTTCTGATTCAATGAGAACAACCCTATTTTCCAAATTCACCAAACCCAGCTATCAATTGGCATTGCGCGATTTTCAGCGGGCCAGAAAACAGGCTGTCATGCAACAAATCTTATCCCGCTTACGCGGTGATGCTGATAAACTCCTTGGCTTTGACGAGGTCCGCCAACAGCTCCGCGGTACGGGCGAATCTATAAAGCGCGGATTGCAAGAAATTCCGCTAGATAAGATTGTGGGCAGTGTCGCCCGATATGGAGATTTCACACGCAGTTTTCTCCCGAAACGGGATGAAGATGAAGAACGGTGGGCGGGGGTTAGAGCCGCCGTCGATGATATGGTTGGCATGCCCCCCATCGATGTCTACCAGGTGGGAGATGCGTATTTCGTCCAGGATGGCAATCACCGCGTTTCCATTGCCCGCCAATTGAATAGTAAAACCATAACCGCGTACGTGATCGAAGTCCCAACGAGAGTTCCATTAACGGCCGAGGATGATCCCAACGATATCATCTGCAAATCCCGTTATGCCGCCTTTCTAGAAAAAACCAATCTTGACAAGCTACGCCCTAACATTGACTTGATGATGACTTTTTGTGGTCATTATCATTTCCTTCTCAACCAAATCGAAGCAGAATTCAATATTCTTATGAAGGATACAGATGGACAAGATGATAGTGAACTATGGCAAAAAGCCGCTGAGAATTGGTACGACTTAGTGTACTTGCCAGTTGTGCGCATCATCCGTGAACTAGGCATCTTGCACCACTTTCCTGAGAGAACAGAAGTGGATATGTATGTGCTGCTCTCCGAACGGCAGGTTGAATTAGAAGAAGATCTTGGCTGGCATGTGGATTTAGAAACCGGCGTCTCTGATCTGATCATCAAGGAAGAACAGTCCCACAACTTCTTTGGCAATATTCTCAGAAAAATTTCTCCCTTTTTGGATAGAGGCCCTGCACCCGGTATCTGGCGACGGCAGCAATTGATCCGCCATCGTTATCACCACCTCTTTGAACACATTCTCGTCCCCTTGGATGGGAGCGAAGAAGGCTGGAAGATGTTCGAATTTATTTTGGATGCCGCCCAATTTGACGGAGACCATATCCTAGGGCTTCATGTGGTTACAGACAAAAAGTTAGTAGAGAGCGCCCCAGTAAATCAAATGCGGGAAAGATTCAACCAGAGTTGCCAAGATGCAGGGATCAGGGGAGAATTTGCTGTAGAAGTAGGCAGCAGTCCTGTCAAATCGATCTTGAAACATGCTGCCTGGGTCGATTTTGTCATCGTCAACAGCACCCGCCCTCCCGCGGATAAACCCCTAACCCGGATCAGCCCCGACTTGATCCAAATCATTCAACAGTGCCCGCGCCCCATACAGGTTCGTCCCGATGGCACCGAATCAGATTACAGCCACGCGCTATTAGCATATGATGGCAGCCCAAAATCGGATGAGGCCCTTTTTATTGCCACATATTTATCCGCACGTTGGAAGAAAGATTTGACCGTTGTTACGGTTCAAACAGAGAACACAGATGAGTCTGACTTGGAAAAGGCCAGAAACTATCTCACCCAACACGGGCTTAGAGATGTAAACTACGTTCTGGAAAAAGGGTCAATTGCAGAGACCGTCTTGAGAACGGCTGAAGCTCACCAAAGCAATCTGCTCTTCATGGGTGGTTTCAGTTTTCGCCCCCTCAGGCATCTAACCCTTGGGAGCACAGCGGAACACATCTTGCGGGAATTCCGTCATCCCATGTGGGTGTGTCAATAAGTCATGCAAAAATAGAATGCAGGAGTCAAGAACCCCGGTTTCTGCGAGAAACCGGGGTTCTGTTTATTACTCTACTGTTACGCTCTTGGCTAAATTTCTCGGTTGATCCACATCCAGGCCACGCAGCGCGGCGATGTGGTACGCTAAAATTTGCAGGGGGATCACTGTCGTCACCGGGCTGAGCATCCACGGGGTTTCCGGTACCCAGATAACTTCATCGGCCACAGGGGGGATCAGTTCATCGCCATCAGTCGCCACGGCAATCACACGCCCGCCGCGGGCTTTAGCCTGCTCGATCTGGCTGAACATCTTCTCATACCAGGGATCGCGCGGAGCAATCACCACCACGGGCATTTCCGAGTCGATCAACGCAATCGGACCGTGCTTCATCTCTCCAGCCGGGTAGCCTTCGGCATGGATATATGAAATCTCTTTGAGTTTGAGCGCGCCTTCATAGGCCGTGGGCATGTTGACCCCTCGGCCTAGATAGAGAGCATGTTTGACATCCACCAAAGATTGAGCAACCTTCTCGATATCAGCTTCCCGGTCGAGGCACTGTCCAGCCAGGTCTGGCACCAGGCGCAGGTCAGCGACCAGTCGACGGCGCGTAGGCTCGTCAATCGTCTCCCGCAAATCCGCCAATAGAATAGCCAGCATGTATAAATCTACGAGTGGAGCAGTATACGCCTTGGTCGAAGCGACACCGATCTCGGGACCGGTCTGCATGGAGATAAAACCGTCGGCAATTCGCATGGCCTGCGATCCGATGGCATTGACAATCGACCATAGCTTTGCGCCCTTCGATCTGCCCTCCTCCATCGCAGCCAGGGTGTCAGCGGTCTCGCCCGATTGGCTGATCGACAGCACGATGTCATTCTCACCGACAATCGGATCGCTGTAGCGAAATTCCGAGCCAATCTCTACTTCGACTGGCACTCGGGAAATGCGCTCGATGAGCACTTTGCCAACCATGCCCGCGTAGGCGGCAGTTCCACAGGCCGTAATGAAAATCTTATTAATGTTGCGCGCCAACTCAGGGGTCAGATTGAGGTCCGGCAGTCGAATGCGGCCTGCTTCGAAGTCCACCCGTCCGGCAATGGTATCCGTCAACGAACGCACCTGCTCGTGGATCTCCTTGTGCATGAAATGGCGATACTCCCCCTTTTCAGCAGAGACCGGATCCCAGGGTACGTTTTGCACTTCGACGGGGATCGGCACCCCATCTAAAGAACCAACATCCACACCGTCACGCGTCACTGTAGCCATCTGGTGCGACTCAAGGAAAACCATCTGGCGGGTGTGTTCGAGAATAGCAGGCAAATCAGAGGCGACATAGGTCTCCCCCTCCCCCAGGCCGATGACCACACCCCCGGCGTTGCCAATGCGGGCAGCCACGATCTTATCTGGCTCGGCGCGTGACATCACCACCACTCCATGCGCGCCGCGCAAATGGGCCAAAGCCTTGCGAGCCGCTTCAACCACGCCCCCTTCTGAGGAAAGATAACGTTCAACCAAATGAACGATGACTTCGGTATCCGTTTCCGACTTGAACTCGACCCCCTCACTTTCCAGTTCCCCACGCAATTCTAAGAAGTTCTCGACAATGCCATTATGCACTAGTACCACATCCCCGGTCATACCCATATGTGGGTGGGCATTGCGTGCATTAGGCTCTCCATGCGTTGCCCAGCGCGTATGGCCAATGCCAATATGACCATGCACCGGCTCATTGGCGACCAGAGCCTCCAGCCGTGCCAGTTTCCCGGCATCCCGGCGCACTTTTATGGAGCCATCTTGCAATACGGCAAGACCAGCGGAGTCATAACCGCGATACTCCAACCGTTTGAGACCGTTGAGGATAAATGGTGTCGCATCCCGCGGTCCAATATAACCAACAATTCCGCACATAGGAACCCTCCGATAACGTTTCACGTTTAAACGTTGTACGTTCAAACGTTATTTCGAGAGCCACTCTCTACGTTTCTGTCGCCCCGGTTACCCGAGGTTTTTATCCGTAGAGTTACAATGTGGAGGGAAAGGATACGGGGTATGGCGCTCCCGGAGGGCTTCCGCTGATCTTTCGATTTTCCAACCTCTCCTTTCCTAACTCGCTGGAAAGATTGAGGCCGTTAGCTCCATTTCGCAATGGAGAACCCTCTTCCTCGTCATCCTTCGACAACCTATTGGGCTGCCTAGGACCTTGCGCTGCCTTCCCTAT